>JBKPSE010000560.1:0-5242 GCA_046765855.1 Acidobacteriota bacterium
CCTTGAACTCCGCCGTTCCCGACTTCGGATCCGACGCGTCGATCGTCAGCCGGTTGGTCGCCGCATCGTCGGGGAAGTGGAGCGTCATGAAGACCATCCCCGCGCGGAGCGACGTGTCGATCCGTGCCGGCGCGAGCAGCTGGCCGCGGCGCGAGATCACCGAGACGATGTCCCCCTCAGCGAGGCCGAGCCGCAGCGCGTCCTCGGGCGAGATGTCGAGCGTCTCGCCGTAGTGGAGCGGAGAATCGTACCGATTGGTCTGCACGCCGGTGTTGTACGACTCCAGCCGCCGGCCGGTGGTCAGCAGCAGCGGGAACTCGGCGTCGGGCTGTTCGACCGGCGGCTCGTGATGGACCACGCTGAACGGCGCCGGACGGCCGCCGCACGGAATCTCCCACAGACGGCCGTGCAGGAACGTCTCGCCCGGATGCGTCTCGTCGGGACACGGCCACTGGATGCCGCCGAGCGCCTCGAGCCGCGCGTAGCTCATGCCGCCGGCGAAGTGCGGCGCGACGACGCGGAATTCGTTCCACACCTGCTCCGCCGTCGGCGTGCCCCAATCGTGGCCGAGACGTCTGGCGAGTTGTGAAATGATCCACAGCTCGTCTCGCGCGCCGGGAGGCGGCTCGAGCGCCTTGCGCACGCGCTGCACCCGTCGCTCGCTATTGGTAACGGTGCCTTCCCCTTCGCACCATGTTGCCGCGGCGGGCAGCACGACGTGGGCGAACTCCGCGGTCCTGGTGAGAAAAATCTCCTGGACGACCAGATGATCCAGCGCGCGCAATGCGTGCTCCACGTGGTTCGCATCGGCGTCCGATTGCGCCGGGTTCTCGCCGATCACGTAGAGCGCGGTCAACTCCTCCGCCCACATCGCGGACAGCATTTCGGTCAGGTTCTTGCCGTAGTGCGGCTGAATGGTGGTGCCCCACAGCTCGCCGATGCGCGCGCGGGCGTCGTGATCCTGCTCGATGTCCTGAAAGCCGGGCAGCTTGTTCGGGATGGCGCCCATGTCGCCGCCGCCTTGGACGTTGTTCTGGCCGCGGAGCGGATTGCAGCCGCTGCCCCACCGTCCGACGTGCCCCGTCAGCAGCGCCAGGTTGATCAGCGCGAGCACGTTGTCGACGGCGTTGTGATGTTCGGTGATCCCCAGCGTCCAGCACACCATGGCTTTGTCGGCGCGTGCGTAGGTGTGCGCGGCCTCGCGGATCACGTCCGCCGGGATGCCGGTGATGCGTTCACCGTACTCGAGCGTGTAGGGCTCGACGGACTCGCGGTAGGCATCGAATCCGCTGGTGCCGTTGCCGATGAAGTGTTCGTGCGCGAGGCCGGCATGGATGATCTCGCGCGCCATGCAATTGGCGAGCGCGATGTCGGTGCCGACGTTCAGGCCCATCCACACGTCGGCCCATTGGGCAGAGGATGTCCGGCGCGGATCGATGACGTAGAGCCGCGCACCGTTCCGGATCCCCTTCAGCAGGTGGTGGAACCAGATCGGATGCGCCGCGCGGGCGTTCGATCCCCACAGCAGGACGACGTCCGTCCCTTCGACTTCGCGGTAGGAGCTCGTGCCTCCACCCGCACCGAACACCGTCGCCAGACCGACGACGCTAGGAGCGTGTCACGTCCGGTTGCAACTGTCGATGTTGTTCGTGCCGAACGCCACGCGGGCGAGCTTCTGCGCCAGGAAGTTCACCTCGTTGGTGGACTTCGAGCAGCTGAAGATCCCGAGCGCATCCGGACCTCGCGCATCGATGTTGCGACGGAAACCCGCCGCCGCGCGATCGAGCGCATCGTCCCACGAGGCGGGGCGAAGCATGCCGTCGACACGGATCAGCGGTTCGGTGAGGCGAGGATACGACCGACTCGTACGGCCGTTCTTCATACGATTAGTCTAACCGGTGTTAGCATCCCGGCATGACGAGTGCGAGATCGGCGGTAGCGCGGACACTTCAGGTCGGATTTGTGGTTGCCGCATGGGCGGCGACAGCGGCGCAACAGGCCCCGCCACCGGTGGCGTGGGTCGCGGTCAAACCGATCGACCCGCCGGCGACAGCTCTGCCGAGCGAAGCGGCATCGGCGCAGGTGTCGAAGTTCTCGTTCATCGCCTACGGCGACACGCGCAGCGGCACGACGCCGAGCGACGCCGACGGCCCCAACCCGCCGCACAGCGAAGTTGTCGATCGAATGCTGGTGAAAATCCGGGAGCTGTCGTCGACGCAATTCCCCGTGCGCTTCGTCGTGCAATCCGGCGATGCGGTCCTGCGCGGCCAGGAGGGCGGGCGCTGGAACGCGGGGTTCACGCCGGTTGTCGAGCGGCTCACGCGCGGCGCCAACATCCCGTTCTTCTTCAGCGTCGGCAATCATGACGTGACGACATTCCCTGCCGGCGACCAGGGACGCGCGCTCGGTCTGCACAATACGCTGACCGCGATCTCGCGCCTCATTCCGGCCGAAGGATCTCCGCGGCGCCTCAGCGGCTATCCGACCTATGCCGTCGGCTACGGCAACACCTTTGTCATGGCGATTGATTCCAACATCGCCGCTGATGCCTTCCAGCTCGCATGGGTCACGAACCAGCTCGAGACGCTCGATCGATCGCGCTACCGGCACGTGATCGTGGTTTTCCATCACCCGCCGTTCTCGTCGGGCCCGCACGGCGGCGCGTCCGGGGATCCGATGCCCGGCACCGGCGTCAAGGCGCCGGATCGTGTGGAAGCGCAGACGGCGGCGATCAGAGCGTCGTACATGCCGCTGTTCCGCAAGCATCACGTGCGGATGCTGATCACCGGGCACGATCATCTCTACGACCACTGGGTGGAACGATACGACGACCAGGGCACCACCTACCGCATGGACTCCATCGTCACCGGCGGAGGCGGAGCGCCGCTCTACGGCTATTTCGGCGAGCCGGACCTGCGCGGCTATCTCACCGCCAACGCCGCGTCGAACGTGAAGATCGAGCACCTGATGAAACCAGGTGCGACCGGAGCGGACAATCAGCATCACTTCGTCGTCATCCAAGTGGATGGCGATCGCCTGTCGCTCGAGGTGGTCGGCACCGGCGCCGCCCCTTACACGCCCTACCCCGGCGAGCAGTCGAAGTTGTCGCTCACGGACAAACGCACGTCGTAACGGTCAGGCGGTCAGGCGAACTTCGCCGATGCAGCGCGCGAGCCGCTTGATGCTTTCCTCTGCCGTCGCGGGCAGCACGCTGGTGAAGCAGAGACGCAGCTCGGAATCCCCTGCCGGATCCGGGTAGAAGGCGGGTCCCGGCACGAAGGTCACTCCGGCCGCCAGCGCGCGATCGTGCAGCGCGGTAGCGCTCAGTCCGGAGCCGAGCCGACACCACAGGTAGAGTCCACCGGCGGGACGCGTAAAGCGGATGGATCCCGGCGGCATGTGCCGCTGAATCGCCGCGATCATCTGCGTGCAGCGACGCGCGTGCTCGGTCCGGATCGTGCGAAGGTGCGAATCGAATGCGCCCTGCCGCATCATTCGCGCGACCGCCATTTGCACCAGGTTCGGGGTGTGCGGGTCGAGACGCTGCTTGATGATGGCGATCTGCTCGACGATCGACGGCGCGGCTGCGATCCAGCCGAGACGCAGACCGGGGGCCATCACCTTCGAGAAGCTGTTCAGATAGATGACCAGGTTGTGGTCGTCAAGCGCGCGCAGCGGCGGCGGCGGCGTGTCGGTGAAATACAGGTCACGATAGGTTGCGTCTTCGACGATCGGCACACGATAACGCTGCGCCAGCGACAACAGCTCACGCCGGGTGCGAATCGGCATCGTCACGCCGGTGGGGTTCTGGAAGGTCGGATTGGTGTAAATCAGCTTCGGGCGGTAGCGCACCAGCAAGTCCTCGAGCTCGTCGCTGTCAGCGCGGGCCATGTCCCAGCCGATCAACTTGGCGCCGGCGGCGCGAAAAGACTGAATCGCGCCGAGGTAACCGGGGCGGTCCATGATCACCGCGTCACCCGGATCGATCAGACACCGTGCGAGCAGATCCATGCCCTGCTGCGCGCCGGAGAGAATCAGCACGCTCTCGCGCGGTACGTTGTAGCGTTCTGCGATCGCGCTCCGCAGCGCGGGCTGCCCCTCGGTCGGACCATGCCCCCACACGGCGCTCGAATCGGTTGCGAGCGCATGGTTGACCGCTTCGAGAAACGCCTCGTTGGGGAATTTGTCGAGCGCCGGTCCACCGGCGGCCAGCGACAGCAGCCGCGCGTCCGACGAATTGCGGACGACGTCGCGCAGCGTCGAATCACTGGTGCGCAGAGCCGCAGCGGCGATTTTCCCACGCCACGCGAACGGCGTCCCTTCCGGTTCGGGCGCGGCGCAGACGAAGGTGCCGCGGCCGACATAGCCGCGCAGCAGTCCGCGCGACTCGAGCTCGCGGTAGGCGCTGACGACAGTGGTGCGGCTGATCTTCAAGCGCTGCGCGAGCGTGCGCTCCGGCGGAACGCGAGCGCCGGAGGGAAGCTCGCCTTTGGCAATTGCGCTCTCGAGCAGATCGACGAGGTGGCCGTAGAGCGGCCGTTCGGTGCGGACGAACTGACGTTCGATGGACAGCATGGACAGGACCTCTGAAGCGCTGATAATGGACTGAATCCAGTCCAATATTAAGGTCCAATTGGCCCCTGGATGGCGGCGGTTGGGACGAAAAGGCAGTCCAATGCTGCAGCGGAGTGGGCGCCGTCAGCTCGGTCCGCCTCCGAGGTCCTCTTTAAGCAGGTCCGTGTTGATGGCAAAGGCAGCCTCCGCGCCTTCGGCCGCGGCGACCACCACCCACTGAACGGCGCGCGATGCATCGCCGGCCACATACAGGCCGGTCAGGTGCGTGGCTTCATATTTCCCCGTGCGCACGGTGCCCTTTTCGTTGATCTCGCAGCCGAGACTGTGCGCGAGCGATGACTGCTGGGTCTGCCCCGTCGTAAAGAACACGGCCTCGCGCGCAAGCGGAGCGCCCGAGGCAAAGGCGACGCGCTCGAGCCGCTCACGTCCTTCGAGCCGCGCGACACGCTCCTCGCGAACGGCGATGCCGAGGCGGGCCAGGCGGTCGCGATCGTCCTGCGACAATTCCGACGGGCCGTCGGTGCACAGCACCAGATCGCGGCTCCAACCTGTGAGCTCGAGCGACAAACCGAGTCCGCGTGCGCCGCGTCCGTAGATGGCGAGCGGCCGATCGCGCACTTCCCAGCCGTCGCAATACGGGCAGTGAAACACCGAGATGCCGTAGAGC
>JBKPSE010000561.1:0-3986 GCA_046765855.1 Acidobacteriota bacterium
GTGCACACGGCGCTGCGCGCGGCCACAGGGGAGCAGCGCCGCGCCGTCGTCGAGGCGCTGGTGGCGGAGCGCGATCCGCGAGTCGTCCCGGTGCTCGTACGGATTCTCGAAGAAAGCGACCCGTTCGGCGCCGATCACGCCATCGTGCTCGAGACGCTTGGCGCGCTCACGCAGATCGGCGATGACCAGGCGGTGCCCGCCGTTTGCACGATGATGCGCAAGAAGAAGTTCCTGGCGAGGGCGAAAAGCCGGGCGATCAAGCAACATAGCCTGGCAGCCTTGCGCGGGATCAAGACGCCGGCGGCCGCGCGCGCGATCGAGGAGGCGGCGAAGAGTGGGGATCGCATGCTGCGGAAACTGGCGCGGGCCGGGGCCTGACCATGGTTGACACACCGGCAAACGCCCACGAAGAGCTCGTCCGCCGGCTGGCCGCCGCCCTGCGCAGCGCCACGCTTTATTCGGCCACGCATCCGCTGGTCCAGCGCGGTGTCGACGCGCTCGCCGCGCTCTGCGGTTCAATTGCGCAGAAGACGGATCCGATCGTCATTGGCTTCGTCGGCGACGAGGTGGTGGTCAATGCCGAGCGCCTGCCGCGTTCGGCGGCCGCGCTGGTCGGGTTCGCGCGCGACATGCGCGAGCGGGAGATCGAAAAGATTACGATCCAGCGCGGCGTCACTCGGGACGAGCTGCGCACTTTCATCTTCGAACTGCCCGATCGGCGCGCAACCGTGCCGCTGGCGGCGCGGCTGCAGCAGAAGGGCGTCAGCCGGATTGCCATCGGCCGTCTGTCGATCGACGCCGACGACGAGGACGCCGGCACCGGCATCGCGGCGGCGCGGAAGATCTACGGCACGGCGGTCGAGACCGCGCAGAAGCTGTGGGATCAGGCCAAGGCCGGGGACAAGCCGGATCCCAACGCCGCGCGCAAGATCATCGACAGCCTCGCGCGGCTGGTCGGCGGCGATCGCACGTCGCTGGTCGCGCTCACCGCGCTCAAGCGCTATGACGACTACACGTTCACGCACATGGTCAACGTGTCGGTGCTGGCGATGGCGCAGGCGCGCTCGCTCAACATGCAGGGCGCGCTGCTGCGCGAGTTCGGCTTTGCCGCGCTGATGCACGACATCGGCAAGGTCAATACGCCGCAGGAAGTGCTCAACAAGCCGGACCGGCTGACGAGGGAGGAGTTCGAGATCATGCAGCGCCACGTCGTCGACGGGGCGCACATCCTGCGCCGCACGCCGGACATGCCGGCGCTGGCGCCGATCGTCGCGTTCGAACACCACCTGCGCCAGGATTTGTCGGGCTATCCCGGCAACATCGGCCATCGCACCCTGAATCTCTGCACGCAGATCGTCAGCATCGCCGACGTCTACGATGCGCTGCGCAGCACGCGCGTCTATCGCGAGGGCTTGCCGAGCGATCGCATCAAGGCGATCATGGCCAAGAAAGACGACCCGGCTTTCAATCAGAAGCTGCTGCGGCGGTTCATCAACTTGATCGGACTGTTTCCGGTCGGTACGCTCGTACGGCTGAACACCGAGGAGATCGGCGTCGTCACGCACGAGCATCCCACCGATCCCTTCCGACCGCAGGTGAAGATCGTGCGCGATCGGCAGGGGGCGGCGCTGGAGGAAATGCCGCTCATCAACACCTGGGAGCCGGATGGCCGCGGCGACTTCCGATGGGCGGTGGTCGAAGCGGTCGACCCGGATGCGGCGGGCATCGACCCGCTGCAGTACATGTAAAGAGACGATGGCAGACGTACGCGGCATACTCGACGCCGGGATGGCCCTCAAGCTCGCGGACTTCGCGCGGGCGTGCAAGGCCGCATTGCGCGCCGTCTCGCTCTATCCCGGCGGGCATCCGGCGATCGCCGCCACTCTGAGCAAGCTGACCGAGCTGACCGGCATGCTCACCGCATCCGGTCCCTTCACCCTCGAGGTGCGGCCGCACACGCTTCACGTCGCCGATGCGGCGCCGGCCAAGCCCGATTCCGCAATCGTCGAACTGTCCGATCTGCTCCGCCGGCAGCTGGTGGGCAAGTTGACTCTGAACGCCGGCGCCGACGCGGAATCGTGGCGCACGCTGCTGATGCTGCTGTCGCGTCCGCCCGAGGAGGTGCGCGCCGATGGCGGCATCGCCAGCCTGTGGGCGACGGCCGGCGGCCCGAGCGTCGAGATCGCCGAGATTGATTACGCCGAAGTGCTGCGCGAGAAGCAGGGAGACGAAGAGGCGGCCGATCGGCTCGTGGTCGCGGCGCTGAGCGGTGCGGAGCTCGAGCTCGACGAAGCGAGCATGCGCACGCTGCTCGAGATGGTCGGCGATCCCGTGCGGCTTGCCGCCCTGATGCAGGCGCTCGAGAAACGCACCGAGAACACACCGGGCGCCGTGCGCGTCGGCGCGTTCGTCAACCTGTTGCGGGGCCTCGCGGAGTACGTCGGCAAAACCAATCCAGCGCAGCTCGATCAGACACTGCGTCAGATCGGACAGGTCGCCGGCCGCCTGTCGGCGGAAGCGATGCTCGAGCTCCTGCTCCGGCGCGCGCAGCCCGAAGCCATGGCGGGGAACGTCGACGTGGTTTCGGCGATGGTGCACCGCATGAGCGACGGCGCGGTGGCGGAGTTCGTCTCGAACTCCGTCATTTCCGAGCGCGGGCCGACCGATCGGCTGGCGCAGGCCTTCCACGCGCTGGTGCCCGACGCCGAGCGCCAGCGGCAGCTGCTCGCGATGGCGCAACCCGAGGTCGCCGCGTCGGAGCTCGGTCAGGACGCCGCCTTCCAGGATCTCTGGCAGAAGGTCGAGGCGATGCTCACGTCGTACTCCGACGAGAAGTTCGTCTCGGACGCCTACGCAAAGGAGCTGAGCGGCGCGCGGGCGCGGGCCGTGGATCTGGAAGCCGCGAGCGACGATCCGCCCGATCGCATCGCCGCCTGGCTGAGCACGGTGAGCGACGGCGAGCTGCGCCGCCTCGACACGATGCTCTTGAAGGATTTGCTGCGTCTCGAGGAAGACGTCGCGCGCTGGCGTGACCTGGCCGAAACCGTAGTCGGGCACGCCGAAGATCTCGTTCGAGTCGGCTACTTCGACCGCGCGCTTGACCTGGCGGATGCCGTCTCGGCACAGGGGGCGCGCATGGAGCCGCGTACGACGGCCGCGCGCAGCGTCCTCGAGCGGCTGGCCAGGGGCGCCATGGTCCGCCACGCGGCGAAACAGCTTCGCACCGCTGACGACGCGACCTACGAACGATTGAGGGGGCTGGCGCATAGCATCGGACCGGCGGTTATTCCACCGCTGGCCGAAGCGCTCTCTGCCGAGCAAGACGCGCGTTCGCGCCGGCGTCTGCGCGACATCCTGGTCGAATTCGGGGCGGCGGGACGCGAGTCGGTGCAGCAGCTGATGAACGCGGCCAATTGGGAGGTCCGCCGCACCGCGGCGTTCCTGCTGCGCGAGTTCGGCGGCGCCGAAGGGCTGCGCGAGCTGCAGCCGCTGCTGACCGACAGCGAACCGCTGGTGCAGCGCGAAGCCATCCAGGCGTTGATTCTGAACGGCACCGACGCCGCGGCGGAGATCCTGCTGAAGGCGCTGATTACCACCAGCGGCCGGCCGCGCGGCACGCTGATCGCGGAGCTCTCCAGCATGCGCGACGAGCGGGCGGCCCCGCTCTTCTGTTACCTGCTGCGCCGCATCGATCGAAAGGCCTTCCCTGCCGTCTACGTCGGCGCGATCGACGCGCTGGGATCCTTCGGCGGGCCGGACGCCGTCGAGGCGCTCAAGGAAGCGCTGCAGCACGGCGATCTGTTCGCGCCCATTCGCACGCGGCGGACCCGCGCCGCCGCCGCGCAGGCGCTGCGCCGGATCGGAACGCCGGCAGCCCTCGCCGCGCTGCGCGACGCCTCCGCCAAGGGCTCGCGGGGCGTTCGCGCGGCTGCGCGCGCCGAATTGAAGCGGGTAGGTTGAGCGCATGAGCGAAGCGCCGTCACGTC
>JBKPSE010000562.1:0-16125 GCA_046765855.1 Acidobacteriota bacterium
GTATTGCGGCAGCCTCGTGAACGCGTAATAGGCACCGACGACGACGGCGGTGGCGACGATGAAGACGCCGACTGCGAGCAGCAGGGGCGCCATTTATCGGACCTCCGTCATTCCTTCGAACATGTCAGGCGGCAGGTGGATCCCGCCAGTCTTGAGCCGCTCGGCCACCTTCGGGCGGACCCCCGTGGCTTTGAAGCGGCCGATGACCTTTCCGTCCTGCGTCACGCCCATCTTCTCGAACGCGAAGATCTCCTGCATCGTGATCACGTCGCCTTCCATGCCGGTGATCTCGGAGATGCTGGTGACCTTGCGCGATCCATCGGCGAGACGCGTCTGCTGGACCACCACCTGAATCGCGGACGAGATCTGCTGTCGGATCGCCTTTTCGGGCAGGTTGACGTTACCCATCGCGATCATCGTTTCGATTCTCGACAGCGCGTCGCGCGGCGTGTTGGCGTGAACGGTGGTCAGCGACCCGTCGTGGCCGGTGTTCATGGCCTGCAGCATGTCGAGCGCTTCCTCGCCTCGCGTTTCGCCGACGACGATGCGGTCGGGACGCATACGCAGCGCGTTGACCAGCAGCTGCCGCTGCTTGATCGCGCCTTTGCCTTCCACGTTCGGCGGCCGGGTTTCGAGCCGCGCCACGTGTTCCTGGTGCAGCTGAAGTTCCGCCGCGTCTTCAATCGTGACGATGCGCTCGCGCTCCGAGATGAATGCCGACAGCACGTTGAGCAGCGTCGTCTTGCCCGCGCCGGTGCCGCCGCTGATCAGCATGTTCAGCCGAGCGCGCACCGAATGCTCGAGGAACTCGAGCATTGGCCGCGTCATCGAGCGAATCTGCAGCAGGTCCTGCGCTTTCAGGCGCTCCGCCGGAAAACGGCGAATCGAGAGCAGCGGACCGTCGACGGCGAGCGGCGGGATGATCGCGTTGACGCGCGAACCGTCGGCGAGGCGCGCGTCGACCATCGGCGAGCTGTCGTCGACGCGGCGGCCGACGCCGCTGACGATGCGGTCGATGACCCGCATCAGATGGCGGTCGTCCTGGAACGTCGTCGGCAGCCGTTCGAGCTTGCCCTGGCGCTCGACGTAGACGTTCTTGTAGGTGTTGACCAGAATGTCGCTGACGCCCGGGTCGCGCAGCAGCGGCTCGAGCGGACCGAGGCCGAAGACCTCGTCGATGATGTCGGCGAGGAACGCTTCGCGCTCGCTCATGCTGAGCGGCGTGCCATCCTCGGCGATCAACTCGAACAGCAGCGTGCGGATCTCCGATTCGGCCCGCGCGCGGTCTGCCGACGCAAGCGCCTCGAGGTTCAGGCGATTGAGCAGCTTGCGATGGACGTTGGCCTTGAGCTCGAGATAGCCCGGCCGTGGCGCGATGTTGGTGGCGGCTGACGTCGCGATCATATTGGGTCCCTAAAAGACGCCGAGGAACGCGCGGCGGCGCTCCGGCTCCGGTTTGGCTTCCTCGCCGCCCATGCCGACGAGCTGACGGGCGAAGCTGTCGAAGTGCGTCGCGATCTCCGTGCTGTTGGTCAGCGCCAGCGGCACGCCCGAGTTCAGCGCGGTCGCGACCGTGCGGTAGTCGCTCGGGAACGAGTGATGGATCCCGTAGCCGAGCGCCGTCTCGATCTGCTTGGGCGCGATCATGTGGTTGTCCGACACGCGATTGAGCAGCACCTTGATGCGCTCGCTGCCCGCTCCCAGCTGCCGCACCCGATCGACCAGACGCTGCGCGTTGCGGATCGACGGCACGTCGGGATTGGTGACGAGAAAGATGGTGTCGGCCGCGTAGAGCGCCGCGACGGTGATCGCGTTGATCATGTTGCCGGCGTCGATGACGACGTAGTCGTAGGCCTTGGCGAGGACGCGCAGCAGCTCTTCGACAGCGCCGGCGTCCTGCGCGTTGGGCCGATCGAATTGCTCGGAACCGGCAAGGATGTCCAGGCCGGATTTGTGCTTGGCCACCAGCTCGCCGAGAAAGTTCTTGTCGAGGCGATGGAGGTTTTCGATGGCGTCGAGCACGGTGAACCGCGGCCGCACTCCGAGGAAGAGCGCGACCTCGCCGAGACAAGTCTTGAGGTCGACCACCACGGTGGCCCGTTTGGTGAGACGGGCCAGCTCGACGCCGCAGTTCACCGCGACGGTCGTCGTGCCAGCACCGCCTTTCGCTCCGAGAAACACGTGAGTGACGCAGGGCGGCTTCGCGCCCGCCGACGCCGCCTCACGCCTCGCCGCGGTCTTGCGCACGGCGCCGTGAAACGACTCTTCGGTGGCGCGGGCCTGCTGCGATCCCTCGGCCGCATTCCAGGGAAAGAACTCGTTGGCGCCGGCCCGCATCGCCTGCAGGATCAAGTCGGGCTCGGCCGCCGCGGCGACCGCGAAGATCGCCAGCGATGCACTGCTCGCGCGCAAGCGCTCGATCGCCGCCATACCGGAGGACGCATCCGAGCGGATGTCGACGACGACAAGGTCGGGCCCGATGCCCTCGGCCGAGCGCCCTTCCACCATGCCGACCGGAACGCCGCACGCGCGCACGAGGCGCGCGACCTGGCGTTTGAATTCCTCGTCGTAGCTGATGACCTGCGCCGTGAGTTGAGCCATGTCTGCCTATTGGACGAGACGGATTGCCTTCGGAAAATCGTTGGTGCCCGCGGTCATCGTCCTGTCGCGGATGCCGCCGATCGGGATGATGCGGCCGTGGATCTCGCTGCCGCTTCCGATGTACTCGACGAAGAAGCCGATCCAGTTCGCCGTGCGCAGCGTCGCCACGCGGCCGGTCTGGTGGCCATAGTCGTAGTAGTCGGGGTCGTAGAGCGGAATCGGGAACACGCGCGGGCTCTGACGCTCGCCGTAGGCGCTGTTCTCGACGATCTTCTTGCTCTCGTTCCAGCGCGCGTTCGGATCCTTGTCGATCAGCGCCTGGATGCCCTGAACGGTCGGACCCTCTTTCGCGCCGGGTTCCTGCACGAGAGGACTGCCCCACCCGTAGATCTTGTGGTTGCAATTGGCGATGTTCCACTCGTAGTCGCTGCCGCCGGTGTCATCGGTCATCGCCAGCGAGAAGTAGAAGCTCGACTGGATCTTGGTGCCGTTGCTCGCGCGCAGCGTCAGCTTCTCGCCGCGGTTCGCCTCGGCGTTGTAGCCGGAATAGTTCGGATTCTTGACCTTGTTGTCCGGCGGCAGGTAGGCGGGCTCATAGACGTCCGCCGGGTCCAGCTTATTGCCCTTCTTGTCGTAGCGGCTGAAGTCGTCGGTGACCTCCCACGTTTTGGCGGTGGGATTTTTCTCGACCCAACGGTCGGGGATCGTGAACGGCTTCACGCAGGTCATTGCGTTGGCCGGCGACGCCTCGGCGGTCGCGACCGCCGTGATGTTCGCCGTGGCGATGCCGAAATACTGTGCGATGAACGTGTGCACCGCGTTTTTGTTCGCCGCGTCGCGATGGACCGTGACCTGCACGCGATTCGGCTGCCCGAACGGATCGTTCGGGAACGTCACGTCTTCGTCGTTGACCACGACTTCCGCGCCCTGGACCTTGTTGGCGATCGCCGTTGCTTTTGCCCGCACGACAGCGGGGCCGGTCGGCGTGCGATCGTCCCAGTTGTCGTAGGCCAGCGCGATCGCACCGGCCAGCGCGCCGGCGTCGGCGGCGTTCTGCGCCTGGCTGCGTGCGCTCATCAACATGCCGACGTCGATGGCGAGCATGCTCGCGCCGAGCAGAGCCATCGCGCCGAGGCCGACGAACACCAGAGAAAACCCGGACTCGTCTTTCGCAAACCTACGAAGGCGTGTCAGTTGCATGGTGCGTCTCCGTCCTGCAGGGTGCTACCGGATGCCCTTTTTCTTTTCCATCTCCGCCTGGTAGGCGGCCTGCGCCTGCTTCAGGCGCGCGGCGGCCTCGGCGATCGACTTCTCGTGCTTCTTCATCTCCGCCTGGCGCTTGCGCTCGAGCTCGGCGTTCTTCTTCGCCACTTCCTGCTCGCGCTTGGCGCGCTCGGCGTCGAGCTTGTCCTGCCGCGCCTTCTCTTCCGCCGCCTTGCGATCCGCGACCTGCTTCTCCTGCGCCACCTTCTTGTCGGCGGCCGCTTTCTCTTCCGCGGCCTTCCTGGCCGCTTCCTTCTGTTCCTTCTCCGTGCGCTTCTGCGCCTCACGCAGACGGGCGGCTTCCTTCGCGTCCGTCTTCGGCTCGTCCGGGTTCATCGCCATCGGCTCGGGCGTCTTGTTGGCGACCGGTTCAACGCTCGCGGGCACCGACGTCGGCGCCGTGGCGTATGCCGGCTGCGGCGCCGCCTTCGGCTGCGCGGACGTCGCGCTCTGAACCGGCATGGTGGCCGTCGGGGCCGCCTGCGGCTCGGACTGCTGATTTCCGCCGGTACGGCTCTGGCCCTGCGCCGGATAGCGCGGCGATCCGGTGTAGGGGGCCGGCTGCGGCAGCGTCTTGTCGGGTGCGCCGAGGTACGGCGTGACCGCCGCCGGCAGCCCCTGCGAAACGCCAGGTGATCCGCGGCGCACGATCTGCGGCGTGATCATCACCACCAGCTCCGTCTGGTTCTTCTGGTAGGCGCGGCTGCGGAACAGGTAGCCGAGCACCGGGATGTCGCCGATTCCGGGAATCTTCGACATCGTCGACGACACGGTGTTGTTCATCAGCCCGGCGATGGCGAAGGTCTGTCCGTCCTGCAGCTCGACTTCCGTCTCGGTGCGGCGCGTCGCCAGCCCCGGCACGCGGAATCCGGAGATGTTGACGCCGTTGCCGAAGTCGAGCGAGCTCACCTCCGGCTTGACCTTGAGGTTGATCAAATCGCCGCCAAGGACCGTGGGAGTGAAGCTGAGACGAACGCCGAACTCCTTGAACATGATCGTCACAGCGTTGCTGCTGCCGCCCGACTGCACAACCGGATACGGGTACTCACCGCCAGCGAGGAAGCTTGCTTCTTTGCCGTTGGTCGCAATCAGGTTCGGTTCGGCAAGACTCTGGAACAGGCCCTTCGACTGCAGCGCCTTCACCACGGCGCCGACGCCGTGCTTGGTGTTGAACAGGAACACGTTGAGGAAGTCGCTGAACGTCAACCCGCCCGGCTTGTCCGAATCGAAATCCGGCGCGGCGAATTGCTGCGTGGTCGAGCGACCGAACCAGTCGTTCTTGAATCCGTTGGCGATGAACGACGCGCCCAGCTCCTGCAGGGCGCTGCGGCTCACTTCGGCGAAGCGCACGCGCAGCATCACCTGGTTCGAAGCGACGCCTTCCTGCACCTTCAGGAGATTGACGATGTTCTCCTTCTTCTCGACGTAGCCGACCGCGACGTCGGCCGCCTTGTCCATCACGTATTTGCTGGACACGGTGCCGGACAGCACGACGTCCTTGCCGCTGCCCATCACGGTCACGTCCTCGCCGGGAAACAGTTCCTTGTACTGGGCAATGAGATGGGTCAGGTCGCGGCGGACGCTGACCTCGTAGGTCTTGATGCCGCCGGCGCGGTCCCACACGAACAGCGAGATCGTGCCCGGCGTCTTGCCGTGAATCAGGATCTGCTGCGGCGCGGTGACCATCGCGTCGGCAACGTCGGGCACGGTCAGCGAGACCCGCGCGATCGCCGCGCCGACGTTGAGGATGGTCGAGCGGCCGACCAGCAGGTCCACGACCGTCGCGTTGCTGACGGTTGCGGCCGGCCCGGCGGTCATCGCCCCGGGAGCGCCGCTGAACTGCTGCGCCTGCGGCGCGGCGACGAGGATAACGATGATGAATGCAATGAGCGCGGCGACCTGCGCGGCGCGACTACGTGGGTTCATGTTCATTTGATCACCTCGGCCGAGCGCTTATCGCCACGGATGATTTCGACGGTCGGGAGCGGCGCCGCCGCGGGAACGTCATTGGTTACGGGACCGGGCGCTGCCGCTTTCTTCGCGGCGTGCGAAGCTGCGCGGGCGGGCGCGGTCGGCTTGGACACGCCAAGGAGCGTCGCGGTCTTCATCCCCGGCGTTTCCGGCGCGCTGGTGTCGAGCGGATTGCGCAGCGCGAGCTGAATCTTGCCCTCGGTGCTGGCGAGCGCGAGCCGTTCCGACTGCTCGGGGTAGACCAGCAGCGTGACGACGGTGACCGACATGGGCTTGCCCTTTTCCTGGTCCTGCTCCATGCGCGTGCCCGCGGTCAACACCTGGACGTTGGACAGGATCACCTTGGTCGTGACCTCCTGCGACTGTCCGTTGGGGTTCGCCGTCGCGAGCACGTCGACGCGCGTGCCCGGCAGCACGTAACCGGCAACGCCGATGACCTCGTTGACGCGCACCGACACGGCGCGCATGCCGTCGGGAATGACGGGCGGGAGTCCGGCGCCGGCTTCCTTCGAGGCCAGCTTCGCGCCGAGCACCGGCTCGTTCTTGACCATCGACACGATCAGCCCGCGGCCGATGATGTCGGACGGCTTCTGGAACGATCCCTCGGGCGCGGCGCCCATCGGGAAGTTCACGACCGCCAGGTCTTCCTTCTTCAGTTCGGTGCCGAGCGGCAGGTTTGCGGCGGCGACGACCACAGCCTGCGTCGGCGCCGACACGGTCTTCACAGGCTGCGCGTTGATGGCGTTGTAGGTGCCATATGCGAGACCGCCACCGGCGAGAACCGCAAGAGCCAATACGGCGAAAATTCTGTTGCGCATGAAAGTGTCCCCTGCTACTCGTTTCGCATCAACGTGGTGGTCTTCATGATGAAGGACTTGCCGAGCTTGTCGTCCGTCGGCGCGATCAGGCGCACGACCGGATTGAGCACGATGAAGTCGAACGGAAAGTCGACTTCGACGGTCGAGGCCGTCGTGCCGCTGAACGCGACGTTGCGATTCACCAGGACCTGGATCTTGTCCTTGTTGGCGTCGGTCAGTACTCCGCCGTCCTTCAGGTACTGCTTTACGCGGTTTTTGATCGTGTCGTCCGCGGTCCCCTCGATCACCGCGATGCGGGCGCCTTCCCGTGCCGCATTCACCAGCACCTGCTGCGTCTGGTAGGCGCGGCCGAACTCGAAGATGCCGACGGAAATCAGCAGGATGATCGGCACGGTGATCGCCGCCTCGAGCAGCGCCGCGCCCTTTTCGCTTCGAATGCGCTTCATAAGGTCACCATCACAGAAAGCAGGGTGCCGACAGCAATTGCGGGTCCGTAGGCGAAGCGGTTCGTCCGGCTGCTCGATTCGATCGCCTCGCGCGCCGCCGCCGGCGCGGTGATCAAGCGGCTGGTGTCGTGCAGCGTCGCGGCGAGCACGCCGCGCCGTGCCGCCACGGCGATTGCGAACACTCCGCCGGCGACCGCGGAATACAGAAACGATCGGATCGCCACGTCGGGGCCGACGACGGCGCCGATCGCGGCCATCAGCTTCACGTCCCCCGCACCGGTCGCGCCGATCACGTGGCCGGGCATCATCAGCAGCAGGCCGACGAGCAGGCCGAGTGCAGCGCGCCCCGGGGTCACCACACCGCCGCCGAACGCGAGACCGAAGCCGGCCGCGGCGATGGCGCCGGTCAGCCAGTTCGGAATGCGCCGCGACCGCACGTCGGTGATGACGGCGGCGGTGAGCCCGAGCGAGAGGACAACGAGCTGTGGCATGTCAGAAATTTGTGCTGATACTTTTCCAGAACACCGAATAAATCGTGTTTCCTACCGACGAAACCGCACCGATTGCGACGATGGCGATGAGCGCGGCGAGCAGGCCGTACTCGAGCAGGTCCTGTCCTTCCTCGGCGGTCGGAAACTTCTCGTTGGCAATCTTCAGAAACGTGGCGACTGCGTCCGGTGAAGGCATCGTCGTGCTCCTCGAAAAGTGGAGCCGGAAGCGCGATGCTTCCGGCCCCGGCCGTTCGTACTCGATGCGCGCGATTAGGCGCCGGGCAGTGCGTCGGCGATGCTCTGGAAGATCGTCTTCACCTTGCCGCCGGCCGCGGTAACCGCCGCGACTGCCACGAGCGCGATGAGCGCCACGAGCAGCGCGTACTCGAGCAGGTCCTGGCCCTCTTCGTTACGAACGAACGACTTCGCGAAGTTCACGAGCTGCATGTCATCCTCCTGGGACGATGGCACCGCCGGGGCGGTGCGATGTGCGGCGTGGGCCGCGTTACGTTGGTTGAACTGCGCGGCACCACGCCGCGTCGCGGCAGGCCTAAGGGCAACCAACATGCCACGGGCGCTTGCCACGGCCCTCGGACGGCCGCAAGTGAAGCCACGTGGCGTCACTTGCGCCGATCGGAGCGCGGCCGGGGGGCGCCGGACCCGACCCGCCGCCGCCGCGCGGGGTGCGCCAGATTCGTATCCGCCAGCGTCAATTTCGTCGTTCGTGAGCGCCCTGCGCGGCCGTGTGCGTTCGCCACGCCGCCATTTACACGTGATCTAAGGACGGCATGTCGATTGCGATTAAAGGATGCGCACCCGTACGAAGGGGTCGGGATATGACATTCAAATTGGGATTTCGGGAGGGGGCGCTCTCGGCCGCGGTGTTTGGCGGCGTGCTGTTCGCGCTGGTGTCCGTCGACGCCCGCGTGCGCGATCACGTCTCCGATCTGGTGGGCAGCAGCACCAGCGTGGCGCCGCTCAGCGCGCGATTGAGCGAGCTCGGAAGCGTGCTCTGGTCCGCCCTTCGGCACCAGAGCATCGAAAACGCGCCGATGGTCGTGTTCGCGACGGTGGGCGTGGTGCTCACACTCTTCATGTTGAGGAGCTGAGTGTCACAACCGCTGGTCCTCGCGATCGAACCCGACCTCCGCCAGGCTGCCATCGTCAAGCGCGTCGTTCGCGAAAAGGCGCTGGCCGACGTGATGGTCGTCGATTCGCGCGACGCCGCGATCGAGGCGCTGCGCACGTCGATGCCCGACGTGCTGCTCCTCACCGCGCTCCTGTCGCCGCGCGACGAAGACGATCTGATGGCGCATCTGCGCACGCTCGACAACGCCGGGCACCTGCAGACGCACACCATTCCGCAGCTCGCCTCCGCGCTCGGCCCCGGTGAAGGCAAGAGCTCACGCGGGCTGCTTTCCGCATTCCGCCGCAAGAAGGAGGCGGAGCCCATCGCCGCCGGGTGCGATCCGGATCTATTCGCCGAAGAAGTCCGCGTCTACCTCCAGCGCGCCGCCGACAAGAAGCGCGAGCTGGCCAGCATGGCGGACAACCCCGTGCAGCACACGCGCGTCAGGCCGGGCAAGAGCGACAAATCGCGCGCGACGGAGATCAAAGAGGAGGAGACCGCCGCGGAAGCGCCGGTCACCTCGTCGTGGTCGTCTCCGTTCGAGTGGAAGCCTGCCGGCACGGCGACCCGCAGCGCGCCGCCGCCCGAGCCGCCGCGCGCGCCCGAACCGGCGTTTACCGCCCCGGTCGTCGAATTCGAGCCGGAAATGCCGGCGATGCCATCGCACGAGGAACCGGTGCCGGAACCGGCGATCAGCGTGATCGCAGGGCCGCCCGCCGCGGAGGTCCTCGAGCCGATCGCGCAGCCGATTGTCGAGCCAGCCGCGGAACTGGAGCGCGATCCGGAACCGGCTGTCGCCGCGGCGCCGATGGAACCGCCGCCCGCTCCGCTCACCCTCGTCGAGGCGCCGCTCGTGATTGCCGCGGCGCCCGAGCCGCAGTCCGAGCCCGAGCGCGAACCAGCGCCGGCACCGGAGCCGCTGCTGACGCGTCCGTCCGAGTCGGTCGTCCTGCAATTCGACCCGGCACCGGTCGAGACGCCGCGGCATGAACCTGTCCGCGATCGCGCCGAAAAGATCGTCGCCCGCGTCCAGGAAAGCGCGCCAAAGCTGGTCTCGGAGAAGGTGTCGAGCCTGGACGAAGACTGGAACAAGCCAGCGCGCGCCGCCAACGACTTCGTCAGCGATCGTCTCGGTCCGCTTGCGCGGTGGGCGCGGTCGGAACCGGTACGCAAGCCCAAACCCGCTGCTGTCAGCGCCGACGATGTGCGCGCGCTGATGGCATCGCTCGCGGTGCCGACTGCCGTCGCCTGGATCAGTTATCCGCGCAACGTGCGAATCCGGCGCGTCCGGGTTCCGGCGGCACCCGATGCCGATTCCTCGGACTCGGTCGGGGCCGTGATTCTCTCGCGACGGATACTCGCGGAACAGCGCAAGCAGCCGTCGGCCTGATCGACAGTTCTTCCGGCATACGGATTGCCCCCGTGCGGAACGGCGCTGTGCGCGCCCTTCCGAATGCCTACGAATTCGATCGAGCGCGGCAACGACTGCGATAAACCCGCTGCGGCGGGTACGCAGTCACTGCCAGATGGACTGAACATCGGCACGCTGCTCGACGTTCGGGGCAAACGCGCGCGTCTGGACGCTTTCGTCGCTCACGCGGACTGTGCGGAAATGCACCTCTGGCCGCAAGACGATCAGCGGCCGCACATCCTGCTCTGGCCGTTCGACCGGCCCTCGCGGCTCGCCCGAGGATCACGAGCTCGTGCGGTCACGGCGCGACGCTGGCTGCGCAATCTTTCTGCTGTCGCAGCCTCGGCGATGGACCCGCTCACCCCGCGCGCAACCCCGCTCGACGTCGACGTCGTTCCCTTCCAGCTCGCGCCGGCGCTCGCTGTCGCATCAGGGATACCCAGGGTGCTGCTTGCCGATGAAGTCGGGCTCGGCAAGACCATACAGGCGGGGTGGATCATCGGCGATCTGATGGCGCGCAATCCTTCTGCAAGGATTCTGCTCGCCGTTCCGGCGAGCGTGCGGCATCAGTGGATCGAAGAGCTGGCCCGCCGCTTCGGTGTGTTTGCGACAGCCGCGGATGCCCGTTGGCTGCGGGCGATGGTCGCGGATCTTCCCGAGAACATCAGTCCGTGGACGCCACCGGGCGTGTATGCCACGTCGCTCGATTTTCTCAAGCGTCCAGACGTCGCCGCATCGGCGGCGCAGCACGTCTGGGACGCCGTGGTCGTGGACGAAGCGCACACGGCAACCGCTCCGACGGATCGCTACGCAGCCCTGTCGACAATCGCAGGCGCGGCGCGCCGGGTGATCCTGATCACCGCGACGCCGTACTCGGGAGATCCTGCGAGCTTCGCATCGATGATCGCGATTGGCGCGACGAGCGATGCGCCGGCGCCGCTGCTGTTCCGTCGAACGCGACACGACGTCGGGGATCCGCGACGGCGCCGCCATCGCTTTGCTGCGGTCCGCCTCACCGGCGCCGAGTCTCGGCTGCAACGCCTTCTCGAGCGGTACAGCCGGATCGTGTGGAAGGACGCGCCGGATTCGTCCGCCCGGCTCGCGGTAACGATCCTGCGCAAGCGCGCCCTGTCTTCTCCCGCCGCGGCGGCACGATCGCTGCGACGGCGCCTGGACCTTTTGTCGCAGCGTGCCTCGCTACCACGACAACTTACGCTGTGGGACGAAGACGACGAGATCGACGATGAGGAGCACGCGGCGGCGCTCGCGGCGCCAGGGATGGCGGATGCGCCTGCGGAGCAGCGGTGGTTGCATGCGTTGATCGCCGCGGCCGACTCGGCGGCGGCGCACGATTCGAAACAGCTGTACCTGCATCGCCTGCTGCGGCGCCTTCGCGGCGAATCCGTCGTTGTCTTCACTGAATACCGCGACACGCTGTTCTATCTCGGCGAATCCCTCCCTCGAGCGGTGCACTTGCACGGTGCGATGTCATCTGGCGAGCGCGCCGCCGTGCAGGCAAGGTTCAATCGAGACGGCGGCCTGCTGCTCTGCACCGATGCTGCAGCGGAAGGACTCAATCTGCACGGCCGATGCCGCACCGTCGTGAACTACGAGCTGCCCTGGAACCCCGCGCGCCTGGAGCAACGGATCGGCCGCGTCGACCGCATCGGGCAACAACGTGCCGTGCATGCGGTCAGTCTCACGGCGCGTGACACGGCCGAACAGCTCGTGATCGCCAATCTCGTGCGGCGGTTGTCGCGCGTTGCCGCCACACTTGGCGAGGGCGATCGGCTGGCGGGATTTCTCGACGAAGCGCGGGTCGCGCGCATCGTCATTGCGGATGAGGCGAGCGCACTTTCCACGCCGGAACTGCAGTATGAAAGAGCAAAAACAAACAGGCGAGGCGAAGACCATGCCGCGGAACAGCTTCGCGCGCGCGGACGCGCGCCAGGCGCCGCGGTCACCGGATCGACCGACGTTCTCGTTTCGTCGATTCGCGCCTCGCAGGCACTGCGCGCAGGATACGTTGTCGTCTTCGCCTCGACGGCGCAAACCCCCGGCGGCCGCATTGCCGCGCGGGGGGTGGACGCACTTTTCATCGCCGCCCCGGTGGAGCGGCCGCGCACCGCGGCGGCGGCGCGAACGTCGGGCGAGATGGTATTGGCAGCAATACCTGAACCGCTGTCTTTGCTCGCGTCACGCCGACCCTGGTTGGAGCGCGTCGCAACCGAACATGCGTCGGCAATCGATCGAGAGGTGGCTCGCGAACGATCTCTAGGCGAAAAACCGCGAGCGCGCAGCGAGATCCAGGCCGGACTCTTCGACAGACGGGCTGTGAGCGCGGCGGAAGGCGCCGCCGAGCGGGAGACGCGCGCCGCCGCCGAACACAGGCGCCGGATTGAAGCGCTGTTGCACGAGCGCGAACTGACCATCCTCATCCGGCCCGTGGCGGTCCTGATCGTATGGCGTTGAGATGCATTTCGGGAACCCTCGCGTCCATGGATCTGCTCGAAGCGGTTGCTCAGCATGCAGCCCCGGCCCCGCGGCTGCGGCGAGTGCTTGCCGAAGGCCGGCGCGCACTTGGCCCAGCGAATGGCGCGCGCGCCGTTTTCGATGCGCAGCTGTCGCCGCTGCTGAGGGAGGCGAACCTTTACGCCGCCGTCGTCCAGGACGATCGCGCGGCGGTGATTGCGACGTTCGGCGAGGCGGCCGGTCCGATCATCGGCGTCGCCGCGGCCGCGGGATGGGGCGCCGACCTGAGACGTTTGAGAGAACGGAGCGCCCGATGCGCGCCCATGGCGCGCTGGTGGATCGGTGGAAATGGCATCACTCTCCGGATCATGGATGTTTCCCGCGCCTACACGAAACGCGCGCTGGACTTCGATCTGCGAAGGGCCGAGGACGAAGACGGCGCGCTGGCGATTCTGCGGCACCTGCTGCAGCCGGCTGTGGGAGAGCTGCCGGCGCTCGATGCGCTGCTGATGCAGTCGCGGCATCATCGAGTGACTGTCAGCCGCTCGCTGCAGACAGGAGTTGAAGAATCTCTGGCAAAGCTGATGACCGGATTTCGCGCCCGCCGGCGCGGCTCTCACGCGGCTGCGGCATTCGGCGATGCACTCACCGTCGTCTATCGAATCCTGTTTCTGCTGTTCGCCGAAGCGCGCGGCCTCGTCCCGCAGTGGCACCCGATCTATCGCGCCAGCTACACGATTGAATCTCTTCGTCCGATCGCGGAAGCGCGCGGGTCGCCGATCGGCCTCTGGGAATCGCTGCAGGCAATCTCGCGTCTGGCGCACCGAGGCTGCACGGCGGGGACGCTGCGTGTGGTGCCGTTCAACGGCCGTCTCTTTGCGCCCTCCGCGGCGCCGCTCGCCGACTCGCTCCGGCTCGACGATCGGGTTGCCCGCGACGTTCTGCTCGCGGTAACGACGAGGCCCGGACGCGATCGGCGGGAGCGCATCTCGTACGGCGATCTCGGAGTCGAGCAGCTGGGAGCGGTGTACGAACGTGTGCTCGACTACACGCCCGGCGGCGAACGGCGTAAAGGCACAGGCACGTTCTATACGCCGCGCGCGATGACCGAGTACCTCGTGCGCCGGACGCTGGCGCCGCTCGTGCGCGGCAGGACGGCGGAGCAGATTCTCGCCCTGCGGGTCGTCGATCCGGCGATGGGCAGCGGCGCGTTTCTGGTCGCGGCGTGCCGCTACCTTGCCGACGCGTACGAAGAGGCGATCATCTGCGAGGGAACGTTGACCCGCGGAGACATCACTGCCGCCGAGCGGGCCGGGTTTCGCCGAGCGGTCGCGCAGCGGTGCCTCTACGGAGTCGACGTCAATCCAACCGCGGTGCAACTGGCGCGCCTCTCGCTGTGGCTGTGCACCCTCGCCGCGGATCGGCCGCTTACCTTTCTCGATCACCATCTTCGGAGCGGCGACAGTCTGGTTGGCGCGCGCCCGGCCGACCTTGCGCGACAGCCGCCCGGTCGCAGCGGCAGCCGGACGAGCGGCGCTTTGCCGCTGTTCGATGCGAGCGACCTCGAGAGCGGTGTCTCAATCGCCGTGGAGACGAGAATCGAGCTCGCGCACGTGCCGGACGAGACCGCGGCAGTCGTCCGCCAGAAGGAAAGGACCCATGACGCGCTGGGGGGCGCGCACGGGCCTCTGGCGGGATGGCGCGCCTGCGCCGATGCCTGGTGCGCGGCCTGGTTCTGGCCACCCGAGGCCACTCCGCTGTTCGCGCGCGGCTGGCCAGCGTTCAGCGCCGCGCTGCGCGGCACGGCGTCGGACCTCCCTGCACACCTCGAGCGCGAATGGCGTCAGACAGCACGCGATGTAGCGGCGGCCAAGCGCTTTTTCCATTGGGAACTCGAGTTCCCCGAGATCTTCTACTCCGCCGACGGCGCGCCACTCGCCTCGGCCGGTTTCGACGCCGTGATCGGCAATCCGCCATGGGCTGACGCGAGGGCGGTCGCCGCCTACACCCGTGAAAGCGGTTGCTATCGCCTGCACGGCCGGGGACACGCGAACCTCTATCAGCTTTTTGCCGAGCGGATGCTGCAGCTGACAGCGCCGGGCGGCCGCGTCGGGATGCTCGTGCCGTCCGGGTTTCTCGCGGATCACGGCTGCGCCGACCTGCGCCGTCATCTGTTCGAACGATGCTCGATCGACGCCGTGCTCGGGTTCGACAACCGGGATGCGATCTTTCCCATCCACCGCGGACTGCACTTCTCCTTGATTACGCTGACGACGGCCGGCGCCACGCGCGAGTTGCGTGCGAGATTCGCCCTTCGTTCCGCCGCCTTTCTCGAGGAGGTGCCGGACGCCGGCGAGATTCCCGGCAGCATCCGCATTCCCGTGGACCTGATCAGCCGCTTCAGCGGCGCCACGCTTGCCGTGCCCGAACTCGAAAGCGAGCGCGATCGCGCGATTCTCGCACGCATCCTCGCAGCGGCTCCTGCGCTCGCGGATGCCGACGGCTGGAACGCGAGGTTCGGACGCGAGCTCAATGCGACCGACGACAGACCGCTCTTCGGCGCCAGCGGACTACCGATTCTCGAAGGCAAGCACCTCGAACCGTTCGCTGCGCGAGTCGGTGACGCCACGCAGTTCATCGACGCCGAACGCGCGGCGGCACTGCTCGGTTCGCGAAGCCGCATCGATCGGCCGCGACTCGGCTATCGTGAAGTCGCGTCTTCAACCAATCGGCTCACCCTCATTGCCGCGGTGCTTCCCGCAGGCACCGTGTCTACGCACACCATCTTCTGCCTGCGGGAACCGTCTGATGAATCCTTTCAGTGGTATCTGTGCGGCATCTTCAACAGCTTCGTCGCCAACTACATCGTCCGGCTGCGCGGCGGAACGCACCTTCCTGCGGCAACGATCCATCAGCTGCCGGTGCCGGTCGTCGCACGCGACGGCGACACCTTTACGCGCGTCAGTACGCTGGCGCGCACCGCCGGAGCCAGCGTCGAGGCGCGCGCCGAGATCCACGCACGAAGCGCTCGGGCATACGGGCTCGACGGCGACGACTTCGCGCACGTGCTGAGCTCGTTTCCGCTCGTCGACACCGCGGAGCGATCGGCAGCCCTCGCCGCCTTTCGGCGTTTGGAGGATGGGATATAGTTTTCACATTCCATGGCGAATTACGGGTTTGCCATAGACCTCCGAAAATGCATCGGATGTCACGCCTGCACTATTGCCTGCAAGGCCGAGCACGAGATTCCGGTTGGCGTCAATCGCTGCTGGGTGAAGACGGTCGAAAAGGGATCGTTTCCGCAGACCCGGCGCTTTTTCTTCCCGGTCCTCTGCAATCAGTGCGAAGACGCGCCCTGCGTGCGCATCTGTCCGACCAACGCACTGTTCAAGCGCCGCGACGGAATCGTCGATCTCAATGCAGGCAATTGCATCGGATGCCGCGCCTGCATGGAGGCATGCCCGTACGATCAGCTGTTCATCGACCCCAACACGCACACGGCGGAAAAATGCAACTTCTGCGC
>JBKPSE010000563.1:0-3453 GCA_046765855.1 Acidobacteriota bacterium
GTGCTCGCGGTGCGAACAGTGCTCGCGGTGCGAACAGTGCGTCCGGTGCGCTAGGTGCTCGCCGCACCTCTAACACTTCTGGCTCGCCTGGCACTCGTCGCGCCTCGAGCACTCGTATCACCACCGGCACGTCGAGCACTCGTAGCAACCGTGGCACCCTTGGGACCTCGAGCACTCGTAGCACCCTTAGCACCTCGAGCACTCATCGCACCCGTGGCACCTCGAGCACCAGCACCTTTAGCACCAGCACCTTGAGCACCCCTCGCACCTATAGCACCAGCACCATTAGCACCTACCCGCACCTTCAGCACCCATAGCACGACAGGATTCAGCGCCATGCCCGAATTGCTCGAATTTGAAGAACCGGTGGGGGTACTCCTCAAGGAGATCGAGGCGCTGAGCATGCTGCCGCAGACGCCGGAGCGGCAGCGATCAATCGAATCGCTGCGGCGCCGCGCCGATGAAATCCGCGCAGAGATCTTCCGCACCTTGACCCCGTGGCAGCGCGTGCTCGTCGCGCGCCATCCCAACCGGCCGAACACGCTCGATTACGTCGAGCGGTTGTTTACCGAGGTCGACGAGCTGCACGGCGACCGCCGCTTCGCCGACGATCACGCCATCGTCGCCGGCACCGGCAACTACAAAGGTCAGCCGGTTGCATTCGTCGGCCACCAGAAAGGCCGCGACACCAAGCAGAAGATCTTCCGCAATTTCGGCTACGCCCGCCCCGAAGGCTACCGCAAAGCGCTGCGGGTGATGCAGCTCGCGCACAAGTTCTCGCGGCCGATCGTCGTGTTCATCGATACGCCCGCGGCCTACCCGGGCATGGAGTCGGAAGAGCGCGGCGTCGCCGAAGCGATCGCCTGGAACCTGCGCGAGATGATGATGCTCGAAGTGCCGATCATCGTCATTGTCTGCGGCGAAGGGGGCAGCGGCGGCGCGCTCGGGATCGCCGTCGGCGACCGCGTCATGATGCAGGAGTTCTCGGTCTACAGTGTCATTCCCCCGGAGGGCTGCGCCGCGATCCTCTGGCGCGACGCCAACAAGAAGGTGGAAGCGGCGACGGCGCTGAAGATCACCGCGCCCGACATGGTCGCGCTCGGCCTGGTCGACGACATCATTCCCGAGCCGGCAGGCGGCGCGCACAACGACTACGACGCCGCAACCGCGCTGGTCGATCAGGCGCTGTCCGCCGCGCTCGCGGAGAGCAGCGCGATGAACGTCGGCGAGCGGCTGCAGGCGCGCTACGCCAAGTTCAGGAAGATGGGCGAGGAAGGCAGCGCGTTCGTCGATATCGCCAAGGCGGTGTCCGCTGCGGAATGACCGATGACGAGGACACTGCTGTGGAACCACCTCCCGTGCAATGACGAGGAGGCGAAGGCGCTCGGCGCCGCGCTGAACCTGCACCCGACGGTCGCGCGTCTGCTTTGCCTGCGTGGTTTCCGGGATCCGGAAGCGGCCGCACGGTTCCTCAATCCGACGATGGATCATCTTCACGATCCGTTTCTGCTGGCCGACATGGGCAAGGCGGTCGAGCGGATCGAGCGCGCCCTGGCGTGCAAGGAACGGATCGCGATCCACGGCGACTATGACGTCGACGGGATCACCTCGACGGTGATCCTGCGCCGGGCGCTGGAGATGCTCGGTGGGGAAGTCGTCCATTTCATTCCCGAGCGCCTGCGCGACGGCTATGGACTGCAGCCCGCGGCGATCGAGCGGCTGCACGGCGAAGGTGTGCACCTCATCATCTCGGTCGACTGCGGCATCCGCGGCACCGAGGCGGCGCTGCGCGCGCGCGAGCTCGGCGTCGATCTGATCATCACGGACCATCACGAACCGGACGGCACCCTGCCTCCGGCGCTGGCGGTCATCAACCCGAAGCGCCGCGACTGTTCCTATCCGGACAAGCATCTCGCCGGCGTGGGCGTCGCGCTCAAGCTCGTTCAGGCGCTCTGTCAACGCGCGGACAAAGGCAAGTGGCTGCCCGCTTTCGTCAAGATCGCCGCAATCGGAACGCTCGCGGACGTCGTTCCGCTTGTCGGCGAGAACCGGGTGATCGCCAAGCTCGGGCTGCAGTCGCTCAGCCGCGGCCGCCACACGGTCGGTTTGCGCGCGCTGCTGGAAGCATCCGGACTGACCGGGAAGACGATCGACAGCTATCAGGTCGGCTTCATCCTTGCGCCTCGAGTGAACGCCGCAGGACGCATGAGCACGCCGGACATCGCGACGCGTCTGCTGCTGGCCACCGACGAGGGCTCGCTCGAGGAGGCACGCACGCTCGCCCAGCAGCTGAACGACGAGAACCTGAAGCGCCAGGCCGAAGAAGCGGATCTCGTCGCGCAGGCAAAAAAGGCAATCGAAACCGATCCCGCGATCGGCGCGCACAACGTGCTCGTGGTCGGCGGCGAAGGCTGGCATCGCGGCGTGATCGGAATTGCCGCATCGAAGCTGGTCGACACCTATCACAAGCCGGCCATCGTCCTGTCAATCGACGGCGATGTCGCGCACGGCTCCTGCCGCAGCATTCCCGCCTTCGACATGCTCGACGGACTGGAACGCTGCGCCGAATTCTTCCTGCGCTACGGCGGGCACAAACAGGCCGCGGGTCTGACGATGGAGACCGCGAAGGTGCCGGCGTTTCGCGCCCGCATCAACGCTCACGCCGATGAAGTCCTCGAGCCCGATCATCTCCGGCCGCGGCTGCGCATCGACGGCAGTCTGAATCTGAAGCAGATCACGCCGGACCTCGTGCATGGGTTGAATGCCCTGGCCCCCTTCGGCCTCGCCAATCCACGGCCGGTCTTCCACGCGATGCCGGTCGAAATCGTCGATGGTCCGCGTCCGCTCAAGGAACGCCATCTGAAAATGACGTTCCGTCAGGACGGCCGCAGCTTCCGCGCGATCGCGTGGCGCGCGGCGGAACGCGCCGCATTCCTCACAGAGAACCGCGCCGGCGTCAACCTCGCCTTCTCGCTCGAACAGAACGAGTTCCAGGGAGAGACGTATCTCGAGCTCACCGTCGCGGACTTCAAGAGTTTGAGCGACCTATAATCGATCGGAGCGTCGGCCGATCGGGATCGGCCGCCCGATCCCCGGATCACCCGATCGTCCGATCACCCGATCTGCGGTATGAGTTGGCAAAAGCGCCTGCGGCTCGCGATCGCCGCCTTCGTCGTGATCTTCGCGGCCGTGGTGGTCGTATCGCTGCGCCGCGGCCACGCGCCGGCGCCGCCGCCGGAGGTAAAGAAACGCGATCCCAAGGCAGTCACCCAGGGGGCCGCGGGCGACGTGACCACGGTGGAGAAAGGGAAGACGACTTTCTCGCTGAAGTTCGGCAATCAGCTCACGTATGAAGATGGCCGCTCCAAACTTGGCGGCGGCGTCACCGTTGTCCTGCCCGACAAGAACGGCCGGCAGATCACCATCACCTCGGAGGAAGCCGAGGTCACCAAA
>JBKPSE010000564.1:0-2214 GCA_046765855.1 Acidobacteriota bacterium
GTCGTGGGATCAGGCCAAGACGTGGGTGTTCATCCCCAATCTGCCGGTCGGGCTCTTCTACCACGTCAGTGTGGACATGTCGACGCCGTACAACATCTGCGGCGGCATGCAGGACAACTACGACTGGTGCGGCCCGAGCCAGGTGCGCGGATCGGTGGGCATTGCCAACCACCACTGGACCACGATCCAGGGGGGCGACGGCTTCGTCGTCCTGCAGGATCCGAAAGACAACCGCGTGATCTACAGCGAGTCCCAGGACGGCAACGTCGTCCGCGTCGACCGCGTCACCGGCGAAACCATTTCAATCCGGCCGCAGGCTCCGCAGGGGCAGCCCGCCTACCGCTTCCACTGGGACACGCCCGTCGTGATCTCGCCGCACGATCCCGCCATTGTCTACATCGCGGGCAACAAGGTCTTCCGCGCGCCGGATCGCGGCCTCACCTTTTCACCGATCAGTCCCGATCTGACAACCGGAGAGGATTCGGACCGCGAGCAGATCGTGACGATGGGACTGAAAGGCAGCGACATCACGATCGCCAAGAACGACGGCATCGTGTCGTACGGGACCATTGTCGCGCTTGCGGAGTCGCCGAAGATGGCGGGCGTGCTCTACGCGGGAACCGACGACGGCCGGCTGCAAGTGACGAAGGACGCGGGAAAGAACTGGACCGACGTCTATCAGAAGCTGCCGAATGCGCCGAAAGGGGCGTTCGTCTCACGCGTGGCGCCGTCGCGGTTCGACGCCGGCACCGTCTACGTCACGATCGACAACCACCGGCTGAACGACTACGAGACCTACATCTATTCGAGCAAGGATTTCGGCCAGACGTGGACGTCGCTCAATGGCAACCTGAAGAGCGAAGTGATCAAGACCATCACTGAGGACAGCAAGAACCCCGATGTGCTCTATGCGGGCGCGGAAACGGGGTTGTTCGTCTCGACGGACCACGGCGCCAGCTGGATGCGGCCGAAATGGAATCTGCCGACGGTGCGCGTCGACGAGATCGTGATTCATCCGCGCGACAACGCCATGGTGCTCGCGACGCACGGCCGCGCGATCTGGATTCTCGATCACGTCGAACCCATCCAGGAATATGCGGCGGCGAGGAACACCGACGCCAGGCTGTTCAC
Organism: Acidobacteriota bacterium; assembly: GCA_046765855.1. GTDB lineage: Bacteria > Acidobacteriota > Vicinamibacteria > Vicinamibacterales > 2-12-FULL-66-21 > JAICSD01. The sequence continues at coordinate 1,132 of JBKPSE010000564.1, forward strand.
GCCGCCGCCGTCCGCGATGTATCGCCGTCCGGCGCGCGATCGCAACTACGAGTTCTGGGGCAACCAGGTGTTCTACGGCGAGAATCCGCCGCAGTCGGCGCTGCTCACCTACTTCGTGAAGAACAAGCCGAACGAGGTGAAGCTGAAGATCAGCGACGCCACCGGCCGGGAGGTGCGCGAGATCGCGATCCCTGCCGCGTCGATCAGGGCGGGCATCAATTCGGCCTGCTGGGACCTGCGGGTGCAGCCCGTGCCGGCGCCGAGCGGCGGCAATTTCCCTGGCGCACAGGGGCAGGGCGGCGGACGCGGTCAAGGCAACCAGCAGACGGCGGCGGATCCGTTCGGGTTCGGATGCGGCAGCGGCGGCGGCGGTGGCTTCGGGGGATTCGGCGGTGGGCCTGGTGGCGGCAACCCGGGTCCCTTCGTGCTGCCGGGGAGCTACAACGTCGCGCTGATCGTCGACGGCAAGACGATGGACACCAAGCCGCTGCGCGTGGCCGGCGATCCTGAAGTCGTGCTCACCGAAGCGCAGAAGAAGCAGCTCTTCGAGATGGCGATGGAGATGCACGAGTTGCAGAAGCGCGGCAACGAAGCGGCCTCCGGCGTTGCCTCGCTGAATCGTCAGGTGACGCAGCTGACCACCGAGGTCGCGTCCAAGAACGACGTCCCCGCGGATGTGAAGGCCTCGCTCGATTCGCTGAAGGCGGACGTGGCGGCACTCGCGCCGAAGCTGCCGGTCGGCGGCGGTCAGGGTGGCCGCGGCGGCGGTGGTGGTGGTGGACGCGGCGGCGGCGACACCAGCGTGCTCGGCAAGATCGGCCAGGCCAAGAACGCCATGAGCGGGGGGATGTGGCCGACGTCGATCGCGATGAAGGCATACACCGACGCCAAGGTCGAAGCGCCGAAGACCGTGGCGGACGCCAACGCCCTGTTCGCGAAAGCGGCAGCCCTGAGCGCGACCCTGGCGAAGTACAACCTGAAGCTGGATGCGCCGAAGCCGGTGGACATCATGCCGGCCAAAAAGAAGACGAACTAGCCCCCAGTCTGCCGTGGGTCAGGTCCCCCCGGGGGTCAGGTCTGCAA
>JBKPSE010000565.1:0-3168 GCA_046765855.1 Acidobacteriota bacterium
CCATCGCGACTACCACTACCTGACCGACGAAGTGAGCCGGATTGAATTTCCCAAGATGGCCCACATCGCGCAGCTGGTCTACTCGACCGGCTGGAAGGTGGCGAACATGGATCATTTCCCCGTCCGCGACAACAAGGGACCGCGGAAAGGCAAAGGGGAGAGCGGGAAGATCGTGAAGTAACGAAGGACACGAAGGTGGTCGAAGGACACGAAGGTGCCGAAGGACACGAACGAGGTCGACGGACGCGAAGGACCCTTCGTGTCCGTCGCGTCCGTCGTGCACTTCGGTTACTGTAACTGGCCGCGCACCACGCCCGAACCGTTCCGCGACGTGTGGACGTTGAAGTAGAACGTCTGCGGCGAGGCAAGGATTTGCTGGATCGTGGCGGCACTCGCCGTGCTCTGCGTCAGCGAGAACGTGCCGGCGCCGTTCACGAGCGGTACGCTGCCCGACGCCAGCCCGGTGCTGACGAGTACGGGGGCGTTCACGCCCGCCGGCGCGTTGGGTCCATGGATGTGCGCGGCGGTGATTGTGCTCGTCTGCGTCAGGCCGCTCAGCGACACACTGAAATCGATGGTGTTCGCCTCGGTGTTGAAGGTGATCACCGCGGTGCCGCGCGCCGGACTCTCCTCGTTGGTGATCGGCGGGTTCTCGTTTTGCGACGACAGCTGCACCGTGAATACCTTGATGCTGCTCGGGTTGTTCGGCCCGTTGTTACTGCCGCCGCACCCTGTCGCTGCTGCTGCCAGAATAGCCACTGCCACTGCCACGCGTTTCATCGGTCCTCCTCGTGTCGCAGAAAAAACAAAGCCAGACCCAGCGCGACGATGACTGCGAGACCGGCGACGCTGGCGTTGAGGTCGATCACTTCACATCACAGAGCGCCCGTTCCCATCGGCGAGCGCACGATCAGAACTTGCGCGACAGGTTGAATCCCATGTAGACGTCGTGGCTGCTGCCGCCGCGCGCTACCTGGCCGGTCGTCGTGCCGAAGCTGTTGCCAAAATTGAGCTGCAGCACGTGGCCGCGGGTCAGCTTCTCGATGCCTGCGTTCCAGGCCGCGCGATCCGGCCGGTAGCCGTAGAGGCGCGGCGAGACCTCGGCGACGAATGACACCGTCTCGCGCAGACGAATGCGCGCACCCAGGCCGATGAACGCGGTGTCGTTCTTGTCTTCGCCGCGAATCTCCTCGGCGGCATCGTCATCCTCTCCGCCGTGCGAGTGCCCCTCGTGCAGCACCCGGAGCGTCGGCGTGTGCGCGTCCTTGACGAATGCCGGCGTGGCGTAGACCGCGAACGGTCCGCGAACGTGCGAGATGGTCGCGGCAATCCCCGGCTGCGGATCGACGCGCAGATTGTTCTGCCCTTCGACCGACGCTCTGATGGACAGACCGATCGGACGATCCTCGGTCTGCTGCCAGCCATCCCATCGCGCGAAGGTTTCGATCGTCTTGCCCAGGATCGAGCGGTTCACGCCGGCCTGTAACCGGTCGGTGATGCCGAAGCGGTACTCGAGGCCGATGATCGCGCCGTTGTCCAGACTGAACAGGTCCTCGGCAAGCTGGCCGAATGTGCCGCGCCGCAGATCGCGCGCGAACCGGTGGGTAATCCGGAAGTAGCTCTTGTGCTTCTTGAGCGGCAGCGTCGTGCCGAGATTGACGAGCGCCTGATCGAGCTGTTTGGGAATGGCCGGGGGCGCGATTGCCGGCTCCTGCCCGCCGGATGCCTGTTGCGCCGCCGCGTTCGCGCAGATAAACAAGGAGGCAACGGTACCGAACGTGAGAGACAACAGGAATCGGCCGGGCATCGGCGCGTATATGGCAAAGGCCGTGCCCCATGGATTCAGCCGGATCGCGCGCAGTGCGGCGGATGTCGACCGGTCCGCTTTACCGTTTCAGTAACCCCTTACGGGTCGTGTAAGGTACAGCGCTATGAGTTGGCGGTTACCCTCGTCTTCGGTGAGTCTCCCGGAGGTTCACGGGACGATTCCGATACCTGTCGGCAGTTTCTGGAAAAAGCTGTTCGCATTCGCGGGACCTGGATACCTCGTCGCCGTCGGGTACATGGACCCGGGAAACTGGGCCACCGACCTCGCCGGCGGCGCCAAATTCGGCTACACGCTGCTCAGCGTGATCATGCTGTCGAACCTGATGGCGATTCTGCTGCAGGCTCTGGCGGCGCGCCTCGGCATCGTCAGCGGCCGCGACCTCGCACAGGCCTGCCGCGATCACTACTCGCGCGGCACGACTCTGTTCCTCTGGGTCCTGTGCGAGATTGCAATCGCCGCCTGCGACCTTGCCGAGGTGATCGGCGCGGCGATCGCCCTGAACCTGCTGTTCGGGCTGCCGATGATGTGGGGTGTCTGCCTGACCTCCGCCGATGTGCTGCTCGTCCTCTGGCTGCAGCAGCACCGTTTCCGCTACGTCGAGGCGCTCGTGGTCCTGCTGATCGTCGGGATCGCGGGTTCGTTCCTCATCGAGCTGCTACTGGCGAAGCCGAATCTCGTTGGCGTTGCCCGCGGTCTGCTGCCGACGCCCGAGATCGTCCGGAATCCGGAAATGCTCTACATCGCCGTCGGCATCCTCGGTGCGACGGTGATGCCGCACAATCTGTATCTGCACTCGTCGATCGTCCAGACGCGCAAGTATCTCGACGATACGCCGAGCAAACGCGAAGCCGTGCGCTTCGCCTCGATCGATTCGACGGTCGCGTTGATGTCGGCGCTGTTCCTGAACGGCGCCATCCTGGTCATGGCGGCGGCGACGTTCCATGGCAGCGGCCACGAAAACGTCGCGGACATCTCGGATGCCTACCTGCTCCTGGCGCCGCTGCTCGGGACCTCGCTGGCGAGCACGCTGTTCGCGGTGGCGCTGCTGTTCTCGGGACAGAACGCGACGCTGACCGGCACGCTTGCCGGCCAGATTGTGATGGAGGGCTTCCTCAACATCCGGCTGCGGCCGTGGCTGCGTCGTCTGATTACCCGCCTGATCGCCATCATCCCGGCGCTTTTCACCGTCGCCTTTTACGGGGAGCGCGGCACCGGCACGCTGCTGATCCTCAGCCAGGTGGTCCTCAGCCTGCAGCTCCCCTTCGCGGTGTTCCCGCTGGTGATGTTCACCTCGGACCGCCACAAGATGGGCGAGTTTGCGATCCCGCGCTGGGTGCAGG
>JBKPSE010000566.1:0-9729 GCA_046765855.1 Acidobacteriota bacterium
CTTCACCAGTGTGCTGTTGTCCATCTTCGCGATGCTGGCGCTGACGCTGTCCGCAATCGGCATCTACGGTGTGCTGTCGTACCTGGTGAGCAGGCGAACGCGCGAGATCGGCATTCGCGTCGCGATCGGGGCGCGGCGGCCCGATGTCGTCAAGATGGTGCTCGGCAGCGGGCTTTCGCTCGCGCTGCTCGGCATCGCCGGCGGCGTGGTGCTCGCCCTCGGCGTGACACGGCTGCTACAGGGACTGCTGCACGGCGTGACGCCGGCAGACCCGGCCACTTTCGCCGCTGTCGCCGTCGTGCTGACGGCGGTGGCGACGATCGCCAGCGCGGTGCCGGCGTGGCGCGCATCGCGCGTCGATCCGGTGCTCGCGCTAAAATCGGAGTGATTGTCGGATTCCCTGTTCACGCCGCGCTTCTTCGTGATGTGCGGCTTCTCGTTCACGGTCTTTCTTTCCGCGTTCCAGCTGCTGCCCACCGCGCCGTTTCATATCCTGGCGCTCGGCGGCAGCACCGCCGCCGCCGGACTCTTTCTCGGGTTCCTCACCTACGCGTCGGCATTCTCGGCCCCGGTGACCGGCGCCCTTGCCGATCGGCTCGGCGCCCGCCGCATGCTCGTCATCGCGAGCGTCGCGATCACCCTGTTCTCGATCGCCTACGCATTGATCCCCAGCTACAAGGTCATGCTCGCGCTCGTGCTCGTGCACGGCGTGTTCTGGTCGGGCCTGCTCACCGGCTCGGCGGCATACATGACCAACATTCTTCCGGAAAGGCGGCGCGCGGAGGGGATTGGCTATTGGGGGCTCTCGACGATTGCCGCGATTGCGGTGGCACCGTCAATCGGGTTCTGGGTGTTCCACTACGGATGGCGCACGTTGTGTCTCGAGACCGCGGCGCTGAACGTGGTCATGGGCGCAATCGCATGGAAGCTGCCCGAACAACCGCCTGCCGTCAGGCCTGAGCGTGCCGCAAGCCGCCGCCTGATTGAGTGGCGCATCCTGGCGCTCTCGTTCACGCTCTTCCTGTATTCGTTCGGTTACGGCGGCATCACCAGCTTCACCGCGCTGTACGCGGACGCCAACGGCGTGACACCGAAAGGCATTTACCTCACTGCGCTCGCCATCACGATTCTCCTCACGCGTCCGCTGTCGGGCCGCTTCGGCGATCGTTTCGGCTACCGGCGCGTGTTCCTTCCCTGCCTGGTCCTGATCGCGGCCGGCCTGTGCTGCCTCTACGCCGGCGGTTCGCGATTCTGGCTGGTGTCGTCCGCGGTGATCTTTGGAATGGGGTTCGGCACCGCCTATCCGGTGTTCGCCGGCTACGTCATGCGGCACGTTACCGCGGAGCGCCGTGGCGCCGCCTTCGGTGCGATTCTCGCCTGCTTCGATACCGGTATCGGCACCGGATCCACCAGCATGGGTTGGATCATCGAGCGCTACGGCTTTGCCAACGCATTCGGCACCGCGGCGGTGCTGTCCGCGCTGGCATTGCCCTACTTCGTGCTGGCGGATCGACTGCTGCAGCGGCGGCGAAGCACGCGCGGTTGAATTGCCGCGGAGTACACGGATCACCGCATCAATTCTTCGCGCGTGTTCCGCGTAATCCACGGCCTGACCGCGGCGTGAAGATTGTCGCTAGAATCCGAGCTTCATGCCGATGTCGATTTTCCGCGCCGGACCAGCGGCCGTGGGCTGCCCGAAGAACGGCGAGGTCATCACGCCGGAGTAACCCATCGGGTTGACGTTGTTCAAGACGTTCGACGCCGCCACGAACAGTTCGATGCGGATGCGCTTGTTGTCCGCTCCTCCACCTGGCAGGCCGCCGAGCAGATCGCCGGCGCCGCTGCCGCCGCCCATGCGGATCATGACCATCTGACCGCCGGGGCCGTTGCCGCTCTGTGCCTTCTGACCGAAGCCGAACACGTAGGTGAGCCGAGTGGCAATGTCCCAGGTCGCGGCGCCGGTGGCGCTGTTGCGCCGCACGCCAGATGGACGATCGTTGAACACCGTGTCGCCGTTGTCGTCGCGCCCCGTGGTGATGGTGTACGGCGATCCTGCGCGCGCTGCCGTGGACAGACCGAACCGAAGGCTGCGCGTCAGATTCGTGTTCAGGACTGCGCTGGCGACGTGGCGCGGAATGCCGCCTGCGCGCCCCCACTCCGCGGCCAGGTCGTAGCTGTCCGCCGGCAGACTGAACGGCCCGTCCGCATCGTTGCGCTGATTCGTGTACGCGTAGTTGGCGAACAGAAACGTACGGCTCTTCGGCAGGTTCAGATTCAACCCGACGTTGAGCGTGTCGGCGGCAAGGCGCGCGGTCGATTCGATTTCCGTGACGTTGCCGAGCGATGGGTTCGGCCGCGTCCCGCCAAGCGGCGCGTTCAGGTTGCGCCCTCGGAACCGATCCCAGGCATTGGTGCGGCTGTAGCTCGCGTTCATGGTGATCAGCCGCGACAGCTGCTGTGTCACCGCAAGTACTCCGACGGCGCGTTTGGGCATCACCAGACCATCGCCGAGCAGATACCTGCTTGCCGGCAGAATCTGCTGCGAGGATCCTCCGGCAAATGGATCCGGGTAGCCGGGATTGACGATCACGAGGTCCTGCTGACGCGAACCATCGACGCGCAGCGTCTGTTCGAAGATCTCCGACTCGAGCCATTCGTAGAAGAGACCGCCGCCGGCGCGTACCGTCGTGCGCCCGTGCTTGAACGGCGACCACGTGAATCCGGCTCGCGGCGCGAGGTTCCAATGGTCCGGCAGATTGGTCTGGAACTCCTGGCGTACGCCCCCGCTCAACGTCAGGTTCTTGCGCACACGCCAGTCGTCCTGAAAATACAGCCCCGCCTGCCACTGCGAGAAGGCGACGAGCGGGTTGCCGGTGCGCTGCGTGAACGTCGCGGGACGGCCCGTGTCGTAGTCGGCGAGACTCGGAAAGGTGTAGGTGCCGAGATAGTTCGACCGGCTGTCGCTGCGGTACCAACCGCCCTCGACCATGGCGCCCATGCGCATGGCATGACCGCGTTGGGCGAAGTCGATGTCGGTCGCATACTCGACGTCCGTGCTCTCGCGGCCGCCGCCGACCTGTGCACCGCCGGACGTGAACGCGTCGAGCACGCGCACCGTCGGCGCCTCGAACTGCGACGTACTGCTGCTGGTCGCCCGCCGCACCTGCAGCCGCGATTCCCCGTACCAGTAGCGCGACCACGGACCGCTTTCCGACAGCCGGAAGATGCTCTCGTCGCTCGTCCGCCTGAAGGCGCGGTCGGCGAGATCGAAATTCCCGACGCCGAGGTTGCGAAGATCGCTGCCGCTCTGCTGGAACGATCCGCGCAGCGTGTGGGACTTGTTGACGGCGTGATCGACGCGCAGGTTGAAGTTCAGACGATCCGCGGGCCTGCGGACCGGTGCGGCCAGCGACGAACCCGGCACCGCAGCGTAAATGTTCGCTGAATCGTAGAGTGACGCTCCGCCGGCGGAAAACGAGAACGAGGTCTTCTCTTTGAGCAGCGTGCCGCTCAAGTTCAGGTTGTACTGCTGCGACTGCTCCGGGCCTTTCGCGGGCTGGAACGCGTTGCGCGCATTCATCGACCCGTCGCGGAACGAGAAGTCCATGCTGCCGCGGATCGGGCCAAGACCGGGCTGCGTCGAGATGTCGACGAACGTATGCCCGGCGCTGTGATTCTCGGCCGCAAACATCGCCGTCGACATGCGGATGGACCGGATCTGCGACTTGGGCGGCAGCTTGCCGCCACGGAAACCATCGACACGAATGCTGGCGCCAGGGCCCGCCATCTCTTTCAGCGCCTGCTCCATTTCATCGGGATCGTCGGGCAGCGCCTCGATCTGATCGCGGGAGAGCACGTTGCTGAAGCGATCGCTCTTGGGATCCGACGCGGAGGTCGCCGGGTCGCGGCCCACCGCCACGCTCTCGGCGACCTTCTCGATCGGCAGGATGACATCGCGCTTGTTCTCGCCGGCGCGAACGCGAAAGTCCGGAATGGTGCGCGTCTCGAACCCCGGGAAGCTGACAGCGACCCAATAGCGCCCGAGCGCCAGATTGGCGGCCGTGGCGACGCCCTGGCCGTCCGAGACCATCTGGGGAACGACGAAGTCACGTGTCGCCGGATCGATGCCCTTGACGATCACGGTGGCATTCGGAATGACAGCGCCGCTCGGATCCTTGACGACGATCCGGAGCGCGCCGCTCTGCCGGACCTGCGCCTGCGCGGGGATCACGCCCGCAGCGGTAACCGCGAGCAGCAGCAATGCGAGCAGCGACTTCGTGACGCGCATGATCTAGCTCTCTCCCGCGAACCGCTTCGGGTCGACCTTCGGATTGACCTTGACCTTGTGCACCGTCCACTCTTCGGTGGTGGTGCCGGCCGTGGCGCGGCGCATCTTGTAGGGAAACTTGATGCCGTCGACGTCGCGCCAGTCCTCGAAATAGAGGGCGTAGTCGACCATCACCGGCGCCTGCCGCTGCAGGTCCTGAATCTGCTTCTCGACATCGGCCTGCGCTTTCTTGCGCTCTTCCTCCGTCAGCGTGCGCTGGTTGGACTGGGTGACGACATGACCGCCGGCCGGCGCGGCGGCAGCTGTCGACAGGTTCGACGTCATCATTCGCGGCTGCGGCCCTTTGTAGGTAACCATCAACGGCAGCTTCGTCTGCTGATCGAGGAACAAACGCAGGCTCAGGTTGTCGGCGTTCTTCACGTCGATGACGTAGGCCTTGCCTTCGGCCGATTCCGCCTCGCCGGCATAGCTGTACTCGGCGGCGGCGGCGGGATGCGCGGCGGCAAACCAGCCGAGCATCAGACGCGAGATCTCGATGCGGCTGCTGCGCACCATCGTTTTCGACATCTGCTCGATCTGCTCGGGCGTCAGCTTGTCGCTGGTCCCGATCGCGCCGCTGCCGCCCATCCGGATCATCATTCCGCCGCCCGCCGGCAGCGTCGTGCCCGACTGCACCCTCTGCAGCGGCTTGTCGCCGTTGAACCCGCTCACGCCGGCCCCCGCGACCATCCGGATGCCGCCGCCGCCCGACGGTGTTTCGTCGCGCAGGTACTTGTCCGGGAGGTCGAGGACGATCTCGACGTCCGAGGCGAACTGCATGTTGTTGACGTTGCGTTCGATCGACGACTGGACGCTGAACGTCTTCATCGTCTCGAGCTTGCCGCCGCCGATCGCCTTGCGCGCCGCGGCGATGATCTCGGCGGCCTTGCCGGCTTCCTGAGCGAGAAACGCAACCGGCTGTGCGAACGCGATGGCCGCTGCCGCCGTCACCGATCCGAGCACTCGATAATTCATCTGCAAACCCCTTCATCGTGAGTGAGACGAGCCATCATCGCGAAAGGGCGCCGACGAGTGGTTAAGCCGAGGCTAAGAGATTGTTAAGGAGGTAAAACCTGCGGCGCACGCGGGAAGACCGCGAAATCCGCGTGCTAGACTCCGGTCATGAGGCGGCAATTCCGCGTGCCGATGGCGGTGATCGCGGGCGCATTGCTCGGACTGATCGCGCTGCTCGCGTCGCTGCAATATCGCTGGCTCGGACAGATCAGCGGCGCCGAACGCGATCGGATGAAGGCGACGCTGAACAACCGCGCGGGCGCGTTCGCGCAGGACGTCGACCGCGAGCTGACGCGCGCTTACGTGATGTTCCAGCTCGATGGCATGCAGCCCGAACAGTCGGCTGCGGCTGCGATCGCCGCACGCTACGATCGATGGCAGGCGAGTGCGCGCTACCCGCGCATGATCAAGGATCTCTACGTCGTCGCCGCGCGCGAGGGAGATCCGGCCACGCCGCTGCAGCGCTTCGATCCGGCGACGAGATTCCTCGAGCCGGTGGAATGGCCCGGGACGCTGAACGATGTGCGTGCGGCAATCGCGCGCGCCGTCGCGCCGGCGGTGCACGGAACCCAGGCATCCGCCTCCGCAGTGGTCGCGCGCACGGGCGTCGCATCGGTGTGGGCCTCGGTGCCCGCATTGGTCATTTCCGCTCCGCTGCTCATGGTCAGCCATCTCGAGATGCGATCGAATCCGCAGGCGCTGCCGCCGCTCCGGATGTCATCGGCGTTCCGCTACACGATCGTGATGCTCGACGTCGACTATTTGAAAAACGAAATGCTGCCGGCGCTTGCGCAGCAGCATTTCCAGGGCACCGGTGACGGGTTCGACTATCAGCTCGCGGTCGTGCCCGTCGGCGCCGGACAGACGCCGCTTTATCATTCCGTTCGCGACTTCAATCCGTCGCCGGACGCGGATGCCGACGCACGCGTCGATCTGTTCCAGGTACGTCCGCGTGATTTCGAAGCGCTCGTCTCTGAAGTTGCTCGGTTCACTACCTTCACGGCGATTCCGCGCGACGTCCGTCGCGGCGCCCGCAGCGAGACGATCGTGCGCCAGTCAATCACGAGCACTGGCAAGGCCAACGTTACGGTCAATCCCGCGCCCTTCTCGATCGTCGTCCAGAGTTCCGGTCCCACCGCCGCAACATCGGCGGGGCAGCAGCGCATTGGCGCGATGCTTTCGGGCGCGGCGGCGACCTTCGGCACCCGCGCCATCACGGTCGCGCCCGGTCAATGGCGTCTGCTGGTCAAGCATCCCTCCGGATCGCTCGAACGTGCGGTCAACGTCGCGAGGACGCGCAACCTCGTGATCAGCTCGTCGATCCTCGGCATTCTGGGGCTGAGTGTCGGGTTCCTGATCGTGTCGACGCGGCGCGCGCACGCGCTCGCGCGGCAGCAGCTCGAGTTCGTGGCGACGGTGTCGCACGAGCTGCGCACGCCGCTCGCCGTGATTCGCTCCGCCGCCGATAATCTCGCCGACGGCGTCGTCCACGACGAGAGCCGCGTGCGGCAGTACGGACAACTGGTCCGTCGTGAAGGGCTGCGTCTCACCGACCTCGTCGAGCAGATCCTCGAGTTCGCCGGGCTGCAGTCAGGGCAGCGCACGCTGATTCCAAAGCCCGTCGCCATCGCTCCGCTGCTGCGCGATGTCTCGGCGACGGCGCAGGCAACGGCGCCGGCGCCTCTCGACATCGAGCTCGCCATCGCCGACAACCTTCCGGCGGTTGCCGGTGACGAGGCCGCACTCCGGCGCGTGTTCCAGAATCTGGTCGGCAACGCGGTCAAATACGGCGCCGACGCCGGCTGGATCGGCATCCGCGCGGTCAGCTCCTCCGACGCGGTCGAGGTCAGCGTCAGCGATCACGGCATCGGCATCGCCGCCGCCGACCATGAACGCATTTTCGATCCGTTCTACCGCGCTCCTGACGTGGTGTCGGCGCAGATCCAGGGCGCCGGCCTCGGCCTGAGTCTGGTCAAGCGGATTGTCGAGGCGCACGCCGGCCGCATCTCGCTGACCAGCGCGCCGGGACAGGGGAGCACGTTCACCGTGGCGCTGCCCGTGATGCAGGGAGACGTCGCCGAGCGGCACGACGGCGTCGGTCAGGCCGCACCGCAGCCGCTATGACGCGCACGCGCCGCGCGCGGCATTCGTGAAACGCATCCTGCTGATCGAGGACGAACCCGGCATCGTCCTCACGCTGACCGACCGGCTCACGCGCGAGGGATACAGCGTCGACAACGCCAGCGACGGCGAAAGCGGACTGGAGCGCGCAGCGCGCGAGCCGTTCGATCTCCTGCTGCTCGATCTGATGCTGCCGCGGATGAGCGGTTTCGACGTCTGCCGCGAACTGCGCAAGCGCGGCGTCGAGATTCCGGTGATCATGCTCACCGCGCGCGGGCAGATCGTGGACAAGGTGGTGGGCCTCAAGCTCGGCGCGGACGATTACGTCACCAAACCGTTCGAGATGGCCGAGCTCCTCGCGCGCGTTGAGGCGCACCTGCGGCGAACGCCGGCGATGCCGCACCCGGCCGAGGGCTACGCGTTCGGCGACGTCCGCGTCGACTTCCGCAAGGCGGAGGCAACGAGAGAGGGACAGCCGATAGAGCTCTCGGCGCGGGAGTTTCAGCTGCTGCGGTATTTTCTCGAGCACCGCGGCGCCACGCTGACCCGCGAAGAGCTGCTCAACGAGGTCTGGGGCTACAACTCGATGCCGTCGACGCGCACCGTCGACGTCCACGTAGCCTGGCTGCGCCAGAAAATCGAGCCGAATCCGCGCCACCCGCAGTTCATCCTCACCGTGCACGGAATGGGATATAAGTTCGCCGGGTGATTCTCGGCCTCGTCTCGGACACGCACAGCCTCGTCCGTCCGCAAATCTTCGAGGCGCTGAAAGGCGTCGAGCTCATTCTTCACGCCGGCGACGTGGGCGGCCGGTCGGTCCTGACCGAACTGTCAGCGATCGCGCCCGTCCGCGCGGTCTACGGCAATACCGACGTGCCGGGGGAGCCGGGACTGGAGCGCGAACTGCACCTGGAAACAGACGGGCTTTCGATTCACGTGAGCCACGGCCACGAAGTCGGCGGTAGTCCTACACCGGAAAAGCTGCTGTCACGCTACACTGCCGACGTCATCGTGTTCGGCCACACCCACAAGCCGCTCGTCGAGCGCGCCGGGCGCCGCTGGGTGGTCAACCCCGGTGCGGCCGGGCCGCGCCGGTTCAACCTGCAACCGAGCGTCGCGCGAATGGTCGTGCAAAACGCCGAAGTCGAAGTGACGATTCTTTGGCTGTGACACTCGGCGATCGATCGGTCGAATCTCACCTCGCTCCTCGATGATTAACGACATTCACTGCCACTTCTTTTCATCGCGCTTCCTCGAGCTGCTCGCGCCGCAGGGGGGCGGTGCCGACGCGATCGCCGCGCGTCTCGAGTGGGACCCGCCAGGAACGGCCACCGAGCTCGGCGACCGATGGGTGAACGAGCTCGATCGCCACGGGGTCTCTCGCGCCGTGTTGATCGCGAGCATCCCCGGCGATGCCGCGTCGGTGGCCGAGGCGGTCGCGCATCATCCGCATCGGCTCATCGGGTTTTTCATGCACAATCCCGCGGCCGCGGCTGCGGACACTGCCCTCGATCGCGGGTTGCGGGAGCTGAACATGCGCGGCATCTGCCTCTTTCCCGCGATGCATGGCTACCGGCTCGATGATCCTGTCGTCGAGGCGGTCTTCCGCGCTGCCTCGAGCCATCGCGCGGTCGTATTCGTGCATTGCGGCGTGCTCAGCATCGGGGTCCGGAAGAAGCTCGGACTCGCCAACCGCTTCGATCTTCGGCTCGGCGATCCGCTCGCGCTCGCCCGCACGGCGCTTGGCTACCCGGACGTGCCGGTCATCGTCCCCCATTTCGGGGCCGGGTTCTTCCGCGAGGCACTGATGGCAGCGGACCAGTGTCCGACGATTCATTTCGATACTTCGAGCTCCAACAGCTGGATTCGATATTTTCCCGGCATGACGCTGCAGGGTGTATTCAAGCAGGCGCTTGCCGTGGTCGGTCCGTCGCGATTGCTGTTCGGCTCCGACTCCTCGTTCTTCCCGCGCGGCTGGCAGCGCTCGATCTACGAGGAACAGGAGCGCATCCTGCGCCACGTCGCGGCGCGTGACTCCGATCGCGACGCGATCTTCGGCGAGAACTTCGAACGGCTGCTGGCGGAGTGAAATAGCGGCGACTTTCCCTGTCCCGATCTCACGCAGAGCACGCGGACAAGCAGAGAGCGCAGATCTCGCGTCAGGCGAGCCGCGCTTCGCGCGGCGGAAGGGAAGTCGCGATCCGAATACGAGTCGACCGTTCCCTGACCCTGTCTCTTATACACATCTGACGCTGCCGACGACAGAC
>JBKPSE010000567.1:0-6756 GCA_046765855.1 Acidobacteriota bacterium
TCTACAACTCGCGCGGCATCCCCCGCGGCTGGGCCGGACGCGCCTCCGATCTCCCTCCCGAACGGCCCGCTTCCGCCGCGCTGTTCGTCGCTCCTTCCCCGCTCGGACTGCGGCTCGTCTATCTCGAGCCGATTGCCGGCGATTCGACTGGCAGAGTGCTGGGATCGGTCGCGGTCGAACATGTGTTGACGCCTGCCCGCGGCGGCTCGATGCTGCTGACGACCAGCGAATACCTCCTGCCGACCAGCCGCGCGCCGGTAATGCTGCGCCTGCACGATGGGACGCCTGCGTCCGCGGCGACTCACACCTTTGTCGTCACCGCGGCTGATGGCGCGCCGCTGGTCGACGCATCGATCTCGATGGCGCAGCTCTCGGAGAGCCGCGCCAGGTGGCGCCGCACCGCCGGCGCGGCCGCGATCGTCCTGCTCGCCCTCACCGTTCTCCTCCTTGCGGGGCCGCTGCTCGACGCGCGTGCCCGCGCGCGCAATCCGTCAGGCGAGCTGCGGTTCACGGCGATGATCCTCGTCCTCGTTCTCGCCGGCAGCGCGCTGCTGTGGATGGCGTTTGCGCTGGCGCCATGGAGCGATACGCCAAGCCATCGCACCGCCTTCCGGCTGCTGCTCGGCGGCGCCACGGCTGCCGCGCTCGCCGCCACGTTGGTGTCGGCCACCGTGCGTCTGCGCGTCGCGCTGCGCGCGATCCGCCGCGCCCCCGAAACGCAATGGGCCGCCTTCATCGCCGCGCAGCTGGCCTGCGGCGTCGTGCTCGCGGCATTCCTCGCGCTCTTCGAGCGCGTGCTGGGCCGCAGCGTCGATCCCGCCGCGGTGGACCTGCGTCATTTTTCGCTGCATCCATGGACGGCGGCGCGCCTGTCGACGCTGGTTGGCATCCTGCTCGCGCATGCGGCGGTATTGTGGGCAGGCGCGCTCGCCTGCGCCGTCGCGATCGCGCGGTGGCGCCTGCCCCGTGACTGGTCGTCGCGCCATGCCGCGGCGGCGGCGCTATGGCTCGTCCCGATCGCCGCCCTCGCCGTCGTCACGCTCAGGCGCGGGTGGGCGATTCCCGTGTCCGCGGTGCTGCTCGCGGCGAGTGCCTGCGCCGCCGCCGCGCTGATCGCGCCCCGCCTCGTCACCTGGTATCGCCGCGCCACGGTCGCCTCCCGAATCCTCGCGCTCTTCATGGGGTTTTTACTGCCGGCGCTGCTCGTGTATCCCTCGGTGCATTTCTTCTCCGAGCGATCGATGCGGCACCTGGTCGAGACGCGCTACGCGGTCGAGGCGATGCGTTATCCGCAGACGCTGCAGGACCGCATCCGCCAGGCGCTCGACGAGATCTTTGCGATCCCGAATCTCGCCGATCTGGTTGCCGGCGCCTCGCGGACGGCTGCCGGCACGCCGCGGACCGACACCGCGTTCCGCATCTGGAGCCAGACGGTGCTGGCGCGCGAACGGCTCACCGGCGACCTGGAGATCTACAACGAGAAAGGGGCGCTGATCAGTCCGTTCGCGCTCAGTTTCCCCGCATATGGAGGGGCCGCGCAGGTCACCGAAACGCCCGGAGCCTGCGACGCCTCGGGGCACGGAAGCGAGCAGATCTTCGGCGAAGCACTGCCCTTCGCCGGCGCCGAGGAACGCAACGCCCTGCATGCGCAGCGCAGCGTCTGCGTGAACGGCACCCCGATCGGCCTCATCGTCATTCACGTTGTCTTCGATTACCGGACGCTGCCGTTCATCACCTCGCAGTCCGCCTACCTGGATGTGTTCAGTCCCAGCGCCGCCGGCAATCCCTTGGAAGGGCAGCCCGCCGGCGAGGTCGAGTTCACCGTCTACGGCTGGGGATTGACCACGATCTATTCGTCGACGCAGGACGCCTGGCCGCTCGACGACGCGACGTTCCAGCGCATCTATCGCGCGCCGGATCGCCAACCCTTTTGGACCGTGCTGCGCAAGCGCAACATCGCGTACAACGTCTACTTCGCCAACGACCGGCAGTTCATTTACGCGCTCGGCTACGCCATTCCGGGCATCTTCGATCATCTCGTGCGGCTTGCCGAATTGACGACGCTCGCCGCCGCCGTATACGCCGTGATCCTGATCGGCAATGCGCTGTTCACGCGGCTCTCGCGCGGGGAGCCGCAGACCGGACGCGCGTTGTTGCGCGAGATCCGCGCCAGCTTCTATCGCAAGCTGTTCCTGGCTTTCGTGCTCGCATCGATTGTTCCGGTGCTGACACTGGCCCTGGTGATCCGGACGTACTTTGCCGGTCTGCTGGTCGCCGACATTCAAGCGGAGGCAACGCGGACTGCGGCGGTGGCGCAGCGGGTCATCGAGCAGGCGAACGCGCTGCGCGGCGGCGCCGAAACGGCGGGCATCTACGCCGACGATGTGATGGCGTGGATCGGGCAGCTGATCAACCAGGACGTGAACGTCTTCGTCGACGCGGAACTGGCCGCCACCAGCGAACGCGATCTATTCGCCTCGGGCGTGCTGCCGACACGGACGCCGGACGACATCTATCGCGCCATCGTGCTGCGGCGGCTGCCCAATGTCGTCACCGAGGATCGGATTGGCGACGTCCCCTACATGCTGGCCGCGTCGCCAGTCCGCTGGCAGTCCGGCAATGGCATCTTGACGGTGCCGCTGGCGTTTCGCCAGCACGAGGTCGAACGGGAGATCGACGATCTCGATCGCGGCGTCCACCTGGCGGCGTTGTTCTTCATTCTGCTCGGCGCCGCAATCGGTCTGTCGATGGCCGAGCGGATCGCCGATCCAATCCGGCAGTTGACGCGCGCGACCGGACGGATCGCGCGCGGCGATTTCGATGCGCGCATCGCGGTGCGATCCTCGGACGAACTGCGCCGGCTCGTCGATGCGTTCAACGGCATGGCGGCGGAGCTGAAGGCGCAGCGCGATCAGCTCGAGCGCACGCACCGCCTCGAGGCGTGGGCCGAGATGGCGCGGCAGGTCGCGCACGAAATCAAGAACCCGTTGACGCCGATTCAGCTGTCGGCGGAGCACCTGCGGCGCGTGCACGCCGATCGCGGCGAACCGATGGGAGCTGTCCTCGAGGGCTGCGTCACCTCGATCCTCGGCCAGGTGCGGCTGCTGCGGCAGATTGCGTCGGAGTTTTCGAGCTTCGCGTCATCACCAACCGCGCGCCGCGCTCCCGCGGATCCGGTGCGACTGGTGCACGACGTCGTCGAACCCTACCGCGCCGGTCTCGAAGGGCGGATTACGATCGTCAACGAGGTCGCCGCGCCGCTGCCGGCGGTGCTGATCGATCGCACGCTTCTCTCGCGCGCGCTCGCCAATATCGTCGAGAACGCGCTGCACGCGATGCCGGGCACCGGATCCCTGCGCATCACGTCGCGCGTCGAAGATGGATGGGTCGTGATCGAAGTCGCCGATACCGGGATCGGAATGGACGCCGAGGCGCTGTCGCGCGTATTCGAGCCCTACTTCTCGACGAAAACGGCAGGCACCGGGCTGGGATTACCAATCGCGCTGCGCAATGTGGAGCTGAGCGGAGGACACCTGTCAGTCCATAGTGAAAAGGATCGCGGCACGACCGTGACGGTCAGACTGCCGACGGTTTCCGACGGAGACGCGCGATGAGGAAACTGACCACCGCCCAGGTGACGTAGACGTACGCCATCGCGGCCAGCGCAATGCGCGGATGCGAGGCGACCAGCGCGATCAGGACCGCCCCGAGAAAGAGCGCGATGTACGACCGCCGCCAGCCGACGTCCAGCGCCTTGATGCTGCGGAAGCGGATGGTGCTGACCATCAACAGGCCTGGCACGAGCACCATCGGCAGCGCCAGGATGGCGACGCGCGGATCCTGCAGGCCCCACGGATACATGTAGACCGTCGACGCGATGACCGCGCCGGCGGCAGGACTCGGCAAGCCGGCGAAGTAGCGCTTGTCGGTGATGCCGCCGGTCTGAATATTGAAGCGCGCGAGCCGCATCGCCGCCGCAGTGACATAGACGAATCCGGCAGCCCACCCCATGCGCCCGAGCGGCCACAATCCCCACGTGAACGCAAGGATCGCGGGCGCCAGACCGAACGAGACAACGTCGGCGAGTGAGTCGAGCTCGACGCCGAAAGCGGAAGACGAATTGGTCAGACGCGCCAGGAACCCGTCGAGCGTGTCCAGCACCATGGCGATGCCGATGAACACGGCCGCGGTGTCGAAATCGCCGCGCGTCGCGTAGACCACGCAGGCGTAGCCGCAGAAGAGGTTGCCTACCGTCATCAAGGACGGCAGCAGGAAGACGCCGCGGCGAAAACGCTGTGGGCGGTCTTCGCGCCGGCGTCCGAACCGAGCGATCACTGCACGCCTTTGGCCGCAGGATCGAGACGCGCCAGCACCGTTTCGCCCGCCACCACGGTCTGGCCGACTTGGACGAGCAGTTGCGCGCGTCTGGGCAGGAACACGTCCATGCGGGAGCCGAACTTCATCAGCCCGATTCGATCGCCGCGCTCGAGCGTCTGCCCTTCAGCGATCCGGCAGACGATCCGCCGCGCCAGGATGCCGACGATCTGCCGGACGACGATCGGTTCGCCGTTGTGGTCGATCCAGATTTCGTTCAGCTCGTTCTCACTGGCATCCTCTTTGTACGCGGGCAGGAACTTGCCGGGCTTGTACTCGATTCGGGTGATGCGCCCGGAAACCGGCGTGCGGTTCATGTGCACGTCCATCGGCGACAGGAAGATCGTGATCTGCTGCCACTCCCCCGGCGGGCTCCAGCGGCCGTCCGACGGCCCGGCAATCACGACCCGTCCGTCGGCCGGGGAAACGACGAGGCCTTCGCCGCTGGGAATCTGCCTGTCGGGGTCACGGAAGAAATAGGCGAAGAACGCGCCCAGGGCAGCGAACCCGCTCGCCCACCCGTAGCGGCGGGCGCCGGCAAGGGCGGCGGCCGGCACCAGCGCGCCGGCGATGAAGGGGAGGCCTGCCTTGTCTATCTTCATGCGTTGATCCGGCCAATAAAAAAAGGCCGGCCTCACCTGGGGACCGGCCTCGAACACTTTGTGGACTCAGGGCTTAGTGCGCGTGAGTCGGCTCCGACCGCATATGTCGCAGCATGTTTTCCATCTGGTCTTTGAGCTGGAGCTTCCGCTTCTTCAGCGTCACTTCTTCGATTTGTTCGGGTTCCGAAAGATACTGGCGGGTGGCGAGGTTGTGAATCCGTTCATCCAGGTCGTGGTGCTGAGTGGCGAGTCGGCGGAACTCGTCGTTGCTCTCCAGCAACTGCTGCTTCATCGCGTCGAAGTCTGTCGGCATTTCCGCCTCCTTGTGAGGAGCCTACCCAAGGACATTCATATCAAGGGCAAAGTAGCACAAGCGGCGGGGGGCTTCAAGGTGAACCAGCGAGCGGGTTGCACCACAAAATCAGGCCATCTTCGTCGGGTTTTGAGTAATAGCCGGTCCGCCGCGCCGACACGCTGAAACCCAGCCGTTGATAGAGGGCCAGAGCCGCGGCATTCGAGGCGCGAACCTCGAGGGTCGCCCTGGTCGCACCGGCGGCGAGCGCATCCGCGATGACGTGACGCAGCAAGAGGGTGGCAAGCCCCCGCCGCCGCATGCCGGCGGCCACCGCCAGCGTATTGATGTGCAGCTCGTCGAAGATCACCCAACACACGCAGAAGGCCGCGATCGCCCCGGTGTCGTCGCGCAGCACGTAGGCGCGCGTCACATCCGAGTTCGCGAGCTCCCAGAGCAGCGTTTCGCGCGGCCATGGATTCGTGAACGACTCTGCTTCCAGGGCGACCACGGCATCGACGTCCGCGTCGGCGGGCTGCGGCGGGAGACGTTCGACGCGCACGCTATGGACTCGCCTGCCGCCGGTCGCGTGCCAGTTCCGCGTCCGGCCGGCGCACGTACAAAGGGACCACTGCGTGCGGCGCCACGGCGCGCGCCGGGTTGGCATCGGCGATCCGCGCAATCGCGCCGGCCAGCAGCGGAACGCTCGGCGCAATGTGCGCTGCCTCGCCGAGCCGGCTGCGGATCTCGCCGGCATATTTCAGCGCACCGTCGCCCGTGAACGCGATCGTGCGCCGATCCGCGAGCGCGCTGCCCCACGCGTCGAATGTCGCTGCCGGCGGCAAGGAGGTCGGCGGCGCCAGCACCGTCCTGCCGTCGGCGGCATGGAGCGCGGCGAACACTTCACCGCGATGCGCGTCGATCCAGATGGCAATCGCATCTGGTGTGCCGGATGCAACGTGCGAGTTGGCGCAGAAGCCGAGCGATTCGAAGCTGGACACCGGGACCACCGGCTTGCGCTGGGCGAGTGCGAGCCCCTGAATGGTGGCAATGCCGACCCGCAGACCGGTGAACGATCCAGGGCCCGTCGAGACGGCGAAGCGATCGACCTCGCGCAGCGCGACACCCGCGGCGTCGAGGATCTCCATCAGCTCGCGCGGCAACCGCTCGCCATGAGTGCGCGACCCATCACCCGCGCGCTCGGCGATCACGACGCCGTCACGAAGTACTGCCGCGCTTCCGGCGGCCGAAGATGTATCGAGTGCGAGAATCAGCAATCAACAATCCAATCGCCAATCACCAGTCGGCAATCCAATCACCAATCGACAATTGAATCGCCAATCGGCAATCCAATCGCCAATCGGCAATCGGCAATCCATTCGCCAATCATCAATCCCCAATCCAATCTTCAATCGCCAATCGCCAATCGCCAATTGCGAATCGCCAATCTTCAATCGCAAATCTGCAATGTTATACTCGCCCCAATCC
>JBKPSE010000568.1:0-2306 GCA_046765855.1 Acidobacteriota bacterium
ACGTAGGCATAAGGGGCGCGCGACGCGCCGAGCGAGATCTGCTCGCGGCCGGCGCGGTAGCGGTTCATCAGCAGCGAATCCTTGTACTTGGACGCGTACTCGATCGTCGCCAGCGAGGCCGTCTCCATGTAGTCGACGGCATCGCGCAAACGCCACCAGCCGGGCTTCCACGGGCTCGAGTAGAGGCTCTGCGGGCGCAGGTCGCGGAAGTTCTGCGGGAAGTCGTTGATCGTGTACTCGTGCGGGGTGGCGTACTGGTAGAGCGCCGTCTCGGTCCAGAACGCCGCGACGTTCTTGAAGATCGGCGCGTAGTCGATGTAACCGGGATACCACGCGTCGAACGCCGTCCCCATGTGCGTCGCGCCGACCTGGCCTTTCTCGTCCAGTCCCTTGGCGATCGCCATGCCGATCATGTTGATCTCGCGCGCGATGACGGGCGGCGCTTCAACGCCGACCGGCTCCGAGAACGGCGGCAGCCAGATGCGCGTCGGGAACGGCCCCACCTGATGATGGACATACACGATCTGGGGTTCCCACTGACGCCACGCGTGCTCGATCACACGTGACTCGATCATGTTCAGCATGTAGGCATCGCGGTTGTTGTCGTGGCCGACGTATTCCTGGTAGAGGCGCGGCAGTCCCGACAACTCGTACGGCGTGCCGACATTCTGCATGTACCACTCGGCCACCATCTGCTGGCCATCGGGATTGATCGTCGGCCACAGCATCAAGACGACGTTGTCGAGCATCGCCCTCGTCGACGGCTCGTTCGCTTTGCTGAGCAGATCGTAGGCGAGAAGCGGCGTATGCTGCGGCCCGGCGACTTCAGTCGCGTGCAGACCGCCGTCGATGTGGACGAGCGCCTTGCCTTCGGCTGCGAGCCGCTGCGCCTCGGCTTCGCTCAGTCCGGCAGGATGTGCCAACCGGAGCCAGATCTCGCGGTAGCGATCCAGCTTCGCGAGATTCTCTGGCGTGGAGATCAACGCGAAGTACATCGTCCGACCCTGCGACGTCTTGCCTGCTTCGATCAGCTTGATATAGCGGCTGGCGGACGCGAGCTTCTTGAAGTACTCGATTGATTGGTCGTAGGTGGCCAGCTTGTAGTCGGCGCCCGGGGCGAAGCCGAACACGGACTCCGGCGCGGGCACTATCGCACGGGATTGCGCGAGCGGGCCGAGCGGGAGAAGAGCGCAAAGCACGAAACCAAGCAGCAACCTGCGCATAGGTGACAAGATTCTATGGCAAGACCCGTCAGGCACCTGTCCGCGGTGCGGCGGCTCCCCGCGCGTGGCTGTTCGCATGGCGCCGCCCACGCGGTCTCACTAGCGCGGCGCGCTGGCCGCGGACTGATACAGCGCGTTGAACAGCAGCTTGAACGTGCCGTGCGGCTGCGCGCGCTGCAGAATTTCAGCGCCGTAGAGCACGACGCGTCCTTTGCCCAGCTTCGCCTCGACCGCGAGGATGCCGCCCTCGAGGTAGTTCTGTCCCCAGGCCCAGCCGCTGTGCAGCGGCGTTGGTGAATCGAACCACGCGAATGCGCGCACGCCCTGCGATTCCGCATTCGCGGCGAGCTTGAACACCGGGCTGTTATCGAAGAAGAAATCTGTACGTTCGTTCATGCCGGCGGCGAGCGGATGGGTCACGTCGACTCTCGCGGTAAGGACCGAGCCGGGGACGAAGAACTTGGAGCGCGGAATGGGGGCGCCGTTCTCGACGAGATGATTCTCGACCGGCAGCTTCAACTGCTGCGCGAGGTTCATCGCCGAGTCGCTCAGTGCGACGACAGTTCCGCCGTTCTCGACGAACGCGCGGATCTGCGGGATCGTTCGTTCGGCGGTAATCCGTCCGAGCTGCGCGCGATATTCGGCCGGGATCTCGTCAGCGTTCGGCCCGGCGCCGCCGCCACGGCCGCCACGGCCGCCTTGCGCGGGCATCGGAGAGGGAACCGCGCCGCTCGGCAGGATGAGGACATCGTATTTCGCGTTGAGATTGCCGGCGTCGAGCTCCGGCGGGTAGACGCGCGTGAACGGGAACTCGAACTGCTCCAGGATCCAGCGCGTCCAGCCCGATTCCATCGACCCGCCGTATTGATCCCACAGGGCGATGCGTGCCGCGCGAATCGGCGTCGACAGAACGTCGATTTCCCGGCGCAACGTGAGGCCGAGCGGCGATAGCGAGCGTAGCGTAGGGGCGTCGGCGGATAGATCGAATCCGCTGCTGTTGGCCCCCACCTTGCCGCCCTTGGCCAGCACACGATTGACGGCGACGAAGACGTCGTTCGCGCGCCGGTCGACGAAGATCGACGG
>JBKPSE010000569.1:0-6355 GCA_046765855.1 Acidobacteriota bacterium
TAGCTGAGTCGACCGACGTCACCGGTCGTTGGACGTCCTTTCACGATCGACAGGGCCGCGATCCAGGGCGCGGCGATCAGCGCCAGTCCGAGCGCGGCGGAGCCAAGCTGCGGCCAGCGCCGGCGCGCTGTCGCCGCCGCCGCGGCCAGATACACGAGAGAAAGCGGCAGCATCGCCGCCTTTGCGAGATACCCGAACCCGAGCGCGATCCCGAGGAAGAACGCGTCAGCCGCGCGCGTCGAGCGGCGCAGCCTGACCAGCATCGCCGCCGCGGCGAACGTCGCGATTGCCACGAGCAGGTCCGGGCTCTCCATCCAGACTTCCATCTGCGTCAGCGCCATCCACGTCCAGAGCACGACCGCGAGCGCGGCCAGCTGCCGCGGCGACCAGGTGATCGTCGCGTCATGGACGTCGTCCGCGCCGTCGCGCAGCAGCTCGCGCACCAACAGCGCGCATGCGGCTAGCGACGCGACGAACAGAACGAGGTTGACGCCGTGAAGGAGGACGTATTCGAAGGCACGGCGCGGGCGGACCACGATCATCGCTGCCGCGAGGATCCAGGAATAGAGCGGGCTCCAGTAACCGTTCACGGCCGTGCGCCAGCCGGCCTGGCGCCACGCGTCCGCCGTATCCAGATACGACACCGCGTCGAGATTCGTCAGGCCATAGCGATGGGTCCACGAATGCGCCGCGCCCGCGAGCACCGCGCATGCGCCGAGACCAAGGACCATACGAACAGGCAGGCGGACAGCCGTCGACATGGCGGAACGCGGCACCGCAAGCGGCGTGCCACACGGCGTTTTCGTGTTCGGCTTATGACCGCTCCGAACGGCGGGTCGCGTCGTCTGTGCTTCGCCTGCGTCCCTCTCTGGGAGCCGTTCTCTGCCCTGTGTGAAGCGGCGTATTCCGTGACCTGAGGCGCGCATCCTCGATGCGGCTGCTACGATGCGCTCATGGCAACGGAGTGGCTGATTCAGATGCTTCTGCCTGTCTATGACAACGAGGGCAATCGCTTTCCCGAGTCCCCCTTCGCGCAGACGCGCAAGGAGCTGCTCGAGCGCTTCGGCGGCGTCACCGCATATCAACGCGCGCCGGCTCGCGGATTATGGAAGACCGACGACGGAGACGTCGCCCGCGATGACGTCGCCGTGTTCGAGGTGATGGCGCGAGAGCTTGACCGGGAATTCTGGGAGCGATATCGGCAGCAGCTCGAACAGCGCTTCCAGCAGGAATCGATCGTAATCCGCGCCCTCTCGCACGAACGCCTCTAATACAATGGAGGGCAGTGTTGCCCCGATCGATTCTTCCGCCCTCCTACGAGCAGGTGCACGGCCAGGCGCGCCGCATCGAGCTCGCCTCCGACCGTCGCATCCGCGAGCGCAACAAGGTCAGCTATCGCCTGAATCACTGGCCGATCTGGATCTTCGTGTTCTTCATCGCGCCCGGTCCGATGACCTTCGCACTGTTCGAGCACGGATTCAACGCGCGTATGGCGGCGTGGATGGGAGTGGTGCTCGCCGGCACGGGCATCGCCGGATTGTTCGGCAAGCTTCCCGGCGTCGAACCGCGGCCCTACATCATTCGCTTCACCGAAGACCGGCCGAACCCGCTCTACCGCCGCATCTGCTACACGCTGGCGTGGAGCGAAGCAATCACATTCGCGCTGCTGAACATCGCCGGCCTCGCCTACGCCATTGCCACGGGTGAGTGGCGGTTGCGACAGTTCTACGACACCGCGTACTTTCCGATTGCCGGCACGTTCTGGCTGCTCGGCGCACTGGGGAAACTGCCGCGGGTGAAGCGATCGACCAAAGGGGAAGGTCACGAGCGCCGCTATTTCTACGGCTCGGTCTGGGCGGTGTGCATCGCGCAGCCGGTCCTCTGGCTGCTCTGGAAGGTGCTGCCGCGCACGCAGGCGATGGACGCGCTGAAGCTCGCCGTGTTTGTCGGCATCCTCGCCTTCGTCGGCAATCTCGCGCGCCGCGGTCTGCTGCCGCGCACGCGGCCGATCGTTCCCGGCGAACTCGCCGTCTCCGACTAACGAGCGGAACGGAGCGAGCGACGGAGCCGCGAGAGAGTTCCCGGGCAAGCGAGCCGCCGCAGGAACCCGGCGCGCAGCGCCGGCCGCGGACGCCGGTGCGTGTGGCCTTCATCAATGGCGGCATCCTCGGTCTGCTGTCGTACGCGGGGTGGATCGATCGCGCCTTTGCCGACGGGCGCGACATTCACGCGGAACAGTTCGTACTTACCGACAACCTCACCGCCCGCGATCGCATCGTCCGCCGCCTGCTGTGCCAGAAGCTGTGGCCGGACGTGGGAGGACTGCGCAACATCGATCTCGCGCGCTACCGCCGCGAATGGAACAGCGGCCTCCTGGCGCGCCGTCGAGTGCTGCGCCGCGGCCTCGATCGGTTCGATGTTTTGCACTTTCACCGCCAGGCCACTGCCTACGCCAGCCTCGACTTGATGGAACGGCGGCCGTCGATCGTTTCGCTCGACTGTACGCAGACGTGCGTTCTGCAGGACGCGACGTCTCGCGCCGAGCGCTGGTCGCTCGGATTCAACCTGCGGCGTGACGGCGAAGTCCTGCGCCGCGCCGCCGCGATCGTCTCGACATCGCGCTGGGCCGAGCAGGACATCCATCGTCTTTATCCCGACTGCGCGACGCCGATTCACGTCATGCCGAATCCGGTGATGCTCGATTTTTTCGAGCGGAGCTGGATCGACGAGCGGCGCGCGCGCGCCAGCCGGCGCGTGCAGTGTCTCTTTGTCGGCGGCGATTTTCCGCGCAAGGGCGGCTACGACCTGCTCGAAGCATGGGAACACGGCGGTTTCGCGAACCGCGCGGATCTGATTCTCGTGACTGCGTGGCCGCTGCAGAACGGCCGCGGCATGTTGCCAGCCGGCGTGCGCCAGCTGCGCGGCATCCGCGGCCAGACGGCGGAGTGGGCGGCGACATGGCGTTCCGCCGACGTGTTCGTGATGCCGACGCGCAACGAGGCGTTCGGCCTCGTGTTCCAGGAGGCCGCAGCGGCAGGGTTGCCGGCAATCGGCACCCGGCTGAACGCCGTGCCGGAGATCATCAGCGATGGCGAGACAGGCATTCTCGTGGCGCCCGGCCACGTGCCCGAGCTGATTGCCGCGCTCGACCGTCTTATCGGCTCGGCTGAGCTGCGTGACGTGATGGGGCGCGCCGCTCGCCGTAAAATCGAACGAGACGCCGATCCGGTCACGCACCGGCAGCGGCTCGTCGATTTGATCAGGAGCGTTGCACGCGCGCATGAGTGAACTCACGCTCGATGGCAAAGGAGTGGTGGTTGCCTGTCCGTCCTGCGGACAGCGCAATCGTCAGGGCTTCTCGCGGCTGAGCGCGGAAACGCGCTGCGGCAAGTGCCAGACTCCGCTGGCCCCGCCGCGAGAGCCGGTGGAGACTCCGGACGCGGCGTCGTTCGACGCGGCGATCTCCAGCGCGGAAGTACCGGTCGTCGTGGATTTCTGGGCGCCGTGGTGCGGCCCCTGCCGCATGGTCGCGCCGGAACTGGCGCGTGTGGCGGCCAACAACGCCGGCCGCTATCTGATTCTGAAGGTCAATACCGACGCGATTCCGGAGCTGGGCGATCGTTTCACCATCCGGTCGATTCCGACGATGGCCGTTTTTGCCGGCGGACGTGAGGTGGGACGGACATCCGGAGCGCGCCCGGCTGCGGACATCGAGGCGTTTATACAATCGACGCTCGCTCGTCGATAATCTCTTCATGACCCAGCGCGTCGCTGTCCAGTCGCGGCCCTCGACCGCCGCCCGCTTCGGCGCGTTTGTCCTCGACCGTTTTCCGTTTGCCGCGGCCGCTGCTTCCGCCGTCCTCGAAGCGGTGAGCGCCGGCGATCTGGCGACCGCTGATGCCATCGAGCGCGCGCGGACGAAACTGCCGTCGGCGCTGCGGCGTGCGTTGGGCACGCCTCCCGCGGAGCTGCCGGAGACAACGCCTGGAGTGGCGGCGAGCGCACGGTGGACTGCCGCCGTCGACGAGTTGATCGAGGCGTGCGACGGATTTCTGCGCCGCGCATCGATCGGCGCCTCGCTGACCGCAGACGAACGGCGCGAAATGCTGCGCGGCATGGCGCTGACCCGTGCGACCGATAACCGCCTGAAAACGTTCTTCACCTCGGGTGAGGTGCGCTACGGCGACAGCTCGTTCCAGGGCAAGGGCTTCCGCTCGCTTGGGCAGGAGGCAATCTACGGCGCTGGCATCAGGCTGCGCCGCGGCGAGAAGTACCGCAGCAACGGCCGCTGGCTAGGGGACGTCGTCGCGCCGCTCATCCGCGATCTCGGGGTTGCGCTGGCGATGAGCCCGACCGCGGACACCGTCCGCATGGTGCTCTCGGCACAGATGGCGAAGGCCGGTCCGCCGATGAATGGCAAGGATCTGCATATCGGCGATTTCGCTTCGGGAATCCTGCCGGCGTCGGCGCCGCTGGGCATCAGCACGATGACCGTAGCCGGAATGGCGATGGCGTTCGCGCGCGAGGGCAGCGGACGCGTTGGCCTTGCCTTCATTGGTGAAGGAGGCTCGTCGCTCGGCGAATGGCACGAGGCGATCAATCTGTGCGCCGCCCGCAGGCTGCCGGCGATCTTTTGCGTGCAGAACAATCAGACGGCGTTGTCGACACCGGTGGCGGAGCAATCCGCGGTGCGCGTGTTCGCCGACAAGGCGCAGGGCTACGGCGTCCCCGGGATCACGATCGACGGCACCGATCCGGATGAGATTGCCGCCGCGTTTGCATGGGCGGTGGAGCGCGCGCGGGACGGCTACGGGCCGGCGCTGATCGAGCTGGTGTGCATGCGCATGTGCGGCCACGCGCATCACGACGACATGCTGTACCTCGGCGCCGATCCGAAAGTGACCTGGGGTTATCCGCCGCTGACCGATCAGGGCTACGCCAACCGCGCGCTCTACGAGTACTGGAGCGCCCGCGATCCGCTCGTTTCTTACGCGGCACGTCTGGAAGCTGAAGGCGTCCTCACCGCGGGCGAGTCCGATCGCATCAGAAGGGAGGTCGAGGCGCTCGTCGAAGAGCAGGCGCAGGCGGTGATCGCGGCGCCCTGGCCCGACCAGGCGATTGCCGGCGAAGGCGTGTTTGCCGGCGAGCCGCCGCGCACGCGGGTCGAGGTGCTGGAGCCGCAGATTCGTGCCGCCATCGACTACGATCCGCCGCTGCCGCGGCTCGAGCCGAATGCGCCGCGCGACGCAAAGGGACATACCTTCCTGGATGCCGTGATGCTGGGTGTCGGCGATGCGCTGCGCGCCGATCCACGCGTCTTCGTCTATGGCGAGGATGTCGGCGGCGCCTACGGCAACGCATTCCTGCTGCTGCGGCCGCTGCTGAAGGAGTTCGGCGCGCGCATTCTCAACTCGCCGCTCTCGGAGGGCGCCGTGATCGGCGTTTGCATCGGTGCCGCTCTCGCCGGCCAGCGTCCGATCGGCGAGATGCAGTTCAACGACTTCGTCGCCACTGGTTTCAATCAGCTGGTGAACAATGCGGCGAAGATCCGCTACCGCTGGGGCGGCTCCGTGCCGATGGTGCTGCGTATGCCCTGGGGCGGTTTACGCCACGCCGGTCCCTACCACAGCCAGAACACGGAAACGTGGTTCTATCGCACGCCGGGTCTCAAGATCGTTGTGCCGTCCACGCCCGCCGACGCGCGCGCATTGATGGCCGCCGCAGTTGCCGATCCGGATCCGGTTCTCTACTACGAGCACATCGCCCTGTATCGCGATCCGCGCGTCAAGCAGCGTCTCGCCGAGGAGCCGCCCGCGCCGCTGCCGATCGGGCGCGCCGCGCTGCGGCGTGCCGGCGATCACCTCGTCATCATTTCCTACGGCGCCTACGTGCACACCGCGTTGAGTGTGGCCGAGCGCCTCGAAGCCGACGGCATTTCAGCGGCGGTTCTCGATCTGCGCACGATTGCTCCGCTCGACAAGGCATCGATCCTCGCCGTCGCTCGCCACTGCAACCGCGTGCTCGTCGTCCACGAAGACAGCCGCACCGGCGGCATCGGCGAGAGTGTCGCCGCCATCATCCAGGAAGAGGCGTTCGAATCGCTGGACGCTCCGGTTCGTATCATCGGCGCGCTCGATACACCGGTGCCCTACTCGCCGCCGCTCGAGCGCGTCTTCCTGCCGGGCGAGGCGGAGATCGAGCGCGCGGTACGCCTGCTTGCCGGCTACTGAGCCCGGCGCTGCAGTGCGCCGCCGATGGTTTCTCGCCGCGGTGGCGGCGACCTATCTCGCCATCTTCTCCGCTGCCGGGATCTGGGGATGGACGCGCGTCTGGACGGCAGTCGGCGTCCGGCCGC
>JBKPSE010000570.1:0-6475 GCA_046765855.1 Acidobacteriota bacterium
GCGTATGGACGTCCACGACGGGAAACTTCGCCTTGGGCACGAGATGCTCGTCGGCGACGACGGTCGAACGCGGCCGGTAATCG
This sequence comes from Acidobacteriota bacterium, assembly GCA_046765855.1. Lineage (GTDB taxonomy): Bacteria > Acidobacteriota > Vicinamibacteria > Vicinamibacterales > 2-12-FULL-66-21 > JAICSD01. The sequence goes on from JBKPSE010000570.1 coordinate 84, forward strand.
ACGATGCTCGGTGGCGGATTGACGGGCGCCTGGCAGCTGTTGTGCCGCACCTCCGTCATACCCGGCGGGCATTCCTCGCCTTCGTTGATCTGTGTTCGCGGCGCGCCGCCGCGCCCCTGACCGCGGCCAGCGCCCTGCGGTTGCTGCGCCGTGCCGGTGGTGGTTTGTGGTTGACCTGTTCCTTGCGCGACGAGCGCAGCGCCGGCCGCGAGAGCGGCGAGAAATATGAAAACGGGAAGCCTGTGGTTTCGCATTCGCGAAAGCTTATCGCATAATCCGCGCATGAAGACCCGCGCGACTCTCGTTCTCGTGCTCACCGTGGCGTTCATCGCGCACGCGCAGGAGCGCGCGCCGGGCAACGCCGTCATCAGCAAAGCGGCGTTGAAGGCCGACCTCTACTTCCTCGCCTCCGACAATCTGCAGGGGCGCCTGACGAACACGCTGGGCAATCGCATTGCTGCTGATTGGATCGCGCAGCGCTTCGAGCGCATGGGATTGAAACCGGAAGGCGACAACGGCTCGTACTTTCAGCCTTACGACCTGATGGTGGAGACACTCGGCCCGCTCGAGCGCAATACGATGGCGATCGGCGGCCAGGCGCTCGAGTACGGCGTCGATTTCTATCCACAGAGCTTCAGTGCGACCACATCTGTCTCTGCTGACGTCGTGTTCGCCGGGTTTGGCATCGCATCCCCGCAACATGTTTACGACGACTACACGTCCGTCCTCAGCGCCCTCGGCGAGGCAGGCCCGAACGCGGTGCGCGGCAAGATCGTGCTCGTGATCAACCACGAGCCGGGCGAAAACGATCCGGCAAGCCTGTTCGACGGACTTGTCACCGCAGACGCGGCCTCACCGCTGCGGAAGGCGGCCGCGGCACAGCGCCACGGCGCCGCCGGCATTCTCTTCGTGACGGACGTGCATAACCATCAGAGTTCAGCGGCCTCCGCAGGATCGCCGACCTCGCTGGAAGGCGCCGCGCGGACGGCGTGGCCGGCAACGCCGCCTCGTATCGATCGCTTCACCCTCGCCAAGTGGGTCGAGGCTATCCGCATCCCGGCGATGCAGATCTCGATTGCCGCCGCCGAAGCCCTGGTCAAGGGCTCGGGAAAGACGCTGATGCAGCTGTCGTCCGCGTCCGAGTCCGAGCACGGCTCGAGGCCAGTGCCGCTGAACGCGAAGATCGAAATGTCGGCGGCGGTGAATCGCCAGGCGATTCCCGATCGCAACGTGCTCGGGTTGATCGATGGCAGCGATCCACGATTGAAGGATGAAGTGGTCATCGTCTGCGCGCACTACGATCATGACGGCGCCGACGGCACCCGGATCCTGAACGGCGCCGATGACGACGGATCGGGGACGGTCGCGTTGATCGAGATCGCCGAGGCTTACATGGAGGCCGCGAAACAGGGCAAACGGCCGCGGCGATCGGTCCTGTTCGCCGCGTGGAATTCGGAAGAGCGCGGACTGCTCGGCGCGTGGGCTTACACGGAATCGCCGACCAAGCCGCTCGACAAGATCGTTGCCGTGCTCAACATGGACATGCTCGGGCGCAACGAAGAAGTTCCGCCCGAAGGCGGCGGACGCTTCCGCGGCCTCCAGCCGCAGACCGCGGCGTCGAACAACAACGCGATCAACGTCATCGGCACCAGCCGCAGCGCCGATCTGCGCGGCGCCGCCGATAAGGCGAACGCGCCGTTCGGCCTCGAATTGAAGTACCGCTACGACAACAACATCTCGCAGCTGATGCGGCGCAGCGACCATTGGCCGTTCCTCAATCGCGGCGTACCGAGCCTCTGGTTCCACACCGGACTCCATCCCGACTACCACACGGAACGCGACCGTCCCGAGCGGGTCAACTACGACAAGATGGAGAGAATTGTGCGCATGATCCACCAGATGTCATGGGACCTGGCGAATCAGGACGGGCGGCCGAAGCTCGCCGGACGCGCGGCCACGGAGATGTGAGGCGCGGAATACACGGGCCGCAAGCCACGGAATACACGGAATGCAGGGAGCCACGAGCCACGGAATACACGGAATACACGGATCGCGAGCGACGGAATGCACGGAATCAACATGTATCTGATGAATGTGCTGCTGCTCTGGATGCTGCAAACGCCCGCGGTGAAGCCGAGCCAGCACGGCACGGTGACGCAGAACGTAGCGGCAACGACGATTAGCGTCGACTACAACCGTCCCGTCGCGCGGGGACGCGAGCTGTTCGGCGCGCTGGTTCCGTACGACCGTGTGTGGTGTCCGGGCGCCGATGATTGCACCACGCTGACTGTGTCGACCGACGTCAAGATCGAAGGCAAGGATCTGCCGGCGGGAACATACACGGTGTGGGCGAAGCCAGGCGCCGAGAAGTGGACGATGATCCTCAATCGCGCGCACCCGGTGTTTCACACGCAGTACAACCGCGTGTCCGATCAGGATCTGTTATCCCTCGACGTTACCCCGCGCGCCGGCAGTCACATGGAAACGCTCGCCTTCTACTTCCCCGTCGTCAACGGTAAGCACGCGGAGCTGGTGCTCCACTGGGGCACGATTGTTGTGCCGCTCTCCATTGACGTGCCGTGATGGACGATGGGGCGTTGGCAGTCGGCCGTTGTCGGCAGAGAAAGAGGACAGCCGTCAACGGAGCACCGGCGGAGGCAAGGCAGCGGTCGCGAGTCTGAGGGCCGCGTCGTGGACGGCGGCCTTGATCGCTTCGTCGAGCATCGCGTCGCGCGCCAGCGACATCCGAGCGGCGCCGCCCAATCCGCCGAAGGGCAGTCCGTGAATCAGACCGCCGCCGCCGACTGACGTCGCGCGCCGAGTCCCGACGCCATCCCCGGTTGCCGTCGCAACGATCTCACCCGTCTTCACGTCCACGATCCGGAACGTCATGGCGACGTGCAGCAGCGCCTGCTCGCGCGAGAAGCCGCCGAGGATGATTGGCTTGGGCAGCAGGCCGCCGAAGCGGCGCTTTTTGTTTTCCTGGGAAAACGCCGTGAGGCTGCCAAGGACCACATAGTCCACGTTGCGCTCCGCGGCAGCGGCGCGCAGTTGCTCGATGTTGGGGCGGCCAATCTCCGCTTCGGGGACGAGCCACTGGCCGTCGTAGACACGGAAGCGCTGCGACGAGACCAGCTCCGACATCATCATCTCGATGATGGCGCCGCTCAGTTTGGGCGGCGGCAGCGTCCATCCGCCCGGCGTCACGGCCACGTCGGCAATCGCGATCGCGGGACGCGCGGCGGCGTCCTGAGCCATCGCCCCTGTCGCCACCGTCACGCGAATCACCCCGACGAGGACCGCACCGATCAGCTTGCGTCGCGCCATCGCAACCTCTCCTATGATCGCAAAGGCGCGAAAGGAGAAAAGAGGGGCTCACGGAGTTGGCAGCTGCCAGGCGGCAGTCAGCAGTTGGTTCGCAGGTGGCAGTGGGCAGTCGGCAGCTTACCGTTCGGGCGGGTGGCAGTCCGGCGGTCGGCACTGCGTCGTTGGCGGTTACCAATCCATCAACTGGTCGAGCGCTTCGCCGATGTTCTTGACCGGCACGATCTCGCAGCCGCTTGGCGCTTCGTCGCGCTCGACGTTGCCGTCGGGAACGATCACGCGTGTGAAGCCCATCTGCGCCGCTTCCCGCAGCCGCAGCGACGCCTGAGTCGTGCCGCGGATCTCACCAGCAAGGCCGACCTCGCCGAATACGGCGGTACCCGTACGGATCGGACGGTTGCGCAAACTCGAAGCGACGGCGGCGACGATCGCCAGGTCGGCGGCCGGTTCGTCGACCGTCATTCCGCCGGCCACGTTGATGAACACGTCTTCTCCGAGAAGATTCAGTCCGGCGCGTTTCTCGAGGACAGCGAGCAGCAGCGACAAGCGATTCTGATCGACGCCGCTCGCCATGCGGCGAGCGTTGCCGTACGAAGTCGTGCTCACCAGCGCCTGCACTTCGACGAGCAGCGGACGCGAGCCCTCGATGCAGCAGAGCACCGCAGACCCGGGAACGTTGGCCGGCCGCTCGGCAAGGAACAGCGCCGACGGATTGGGCACCGCCTTCAATCCCCTGCCGGTCATCTCGAACACGCCCATCTCGCTGACGGCCCCGAACCGGTTCTTCACCGCACGGACGATGCGATGGGCGTGGTGCTTCTCGCCTTCGAAGTACAGCACGGTGTCGACGATGTGCTCGAGCACCTTCGGACCAGCGAGGCTGCCGTCCTTGGTCACGTGGCCGACGAGAAAGATCGGAATATTCTGCCCTTTGGCGGCAAAGAGGAGCTGCGTCGCCGATTCGCGCACCTGTCCGACGCTGCCCGGCGCCGACTGGAATTTCAACGAGAACACAGTCTGAATCGAGTCGACGACGATCAGCGCCGGACGAAGGCGTCCGATTTCTTCGAGGATGCGTTCGAGACAGGTTTCGGCGAGCAGATACAACGGCGCACGTTCGACGCCGAGGCGCTCGCCGCGCGACTTGATCTGGTGCTCGGACTCTTCGCCGGAGCTATAGAGCACCGGCCCGCTCGTGTGCGCGAAATGGGCGGCCGCCTGCAGCAGCAGCGTCGACTTGCCTATCCCCGGCTCCCCGCCGATGAGAACGAGCGATCCGGGGACGACACCGCCGCCAAGCACGCGATCGAACTCATCGATGCCGGTCGTCAAGCGGCTCGAAATGACTGTGTCGATCTCTTCGTAGAGGCGAGGGCCGCCGCTTGCGGCCAGCGAGTAGCGCGAGCCCGCGCTTGCCGCCGCCGCACCGCCGCCCGCGGTCGTCGGCACCGAGGTCTCTTCAATCAACGAGTTCCACGCCTGGCACTCGGGACACCGTCCGAGCCACTTCGGCGACTGCGCGCCGCATTCCTGACAGGCGTAAACTGTTTTGACTTTCATTGGCGATTGGCGACTGGCGATTGAAGATTAGGGATTGGCGATTGGCGATTGGTGATTGCCGATTGGCATTGGCGATTGACGATTGGCGATTGCCATTGGTGATTGGCGATTGTCATTGACGATTACCATTGCTGATTGGCGATTGCCATTGTCGATTGGTGATTGCCATTGGCGATTGCCATTGTCGATTGGCGATTGCCATTGGCGATTGTCATTGGCGATTGCCGACTGATTGGCATTGTCGATTGTCGATGTTGATTGGTCAATCGTAACGCCGTTCGATCCGCGTGCCGACGCGGCAGAGGAGCTCGTAGGGGATCGTGCCGATCGATGCCGCGACCTCCCGCATGCCGATCTGCTCATTCCCCTGTTGGCCGACGATGACCACCTCGTCCCCGGTGTGCACATCCAAGCCGGTCACATCGATCGTCGTCATATCCATACACACCGAACCGATCACCGGAACCCGTGTGCCGCGTACCAGCATGTAGGCGCGGCCAGCCATGCGGCGATCGAGGCCGTCGGCATAACCCGCCGGGACGATTGCGATCGTCCGCGGCGCGTCCGCGACCGAGCGCAGGCCGTAGCCGGTTCCCTCTCCTGGCCTCATTCCCTTTACGTGCACGATACGGCTATGCAGTGACAGGGCAGGTCGCAGCGGCAGCGTCGCGGCGAGCGGAGGCGGGACGATGCCGTAGAGGAGGAGGCCGGGGCGGACGAAGTCGTACCAGACGCGCTCGTCGCGCAGCAGCGCGGCGCTGTTGGCCGCGTGGCGGAATGCGGGGGCGATGCCGAGCGATGGCAGTGTCGCGCAGACGCGTTCGAAGCGTTCGCGCTGCTCGTTGAATGCCGGGTGTTCCGGATCGTCCGCGGTCGCGAAATGGGTGTAGACCGCCTCAATACCCAGGTGAGCACTTTTTGCGATTGCCGGCAGCGTCCGCGCCAGGTTGTCGTGCCGGAATCCCAGACGGTTCATCCCTGTATCGATCTTGAGGTGGCAGACAATGCGACGGCCAGCCTCAGGCGCGGAGCCGAGTCCTGCCTGGCGCGCGGCGGCGGCGGCGAGGTTGTCCGCGGCCGTAGGTGTGGAAATGGTCGGCGTCAGGCCGAACTCGAAAACGCCGTCGAGATCGCTGATGCCGAGCGCGCCGAACACGAGGATCGGGATGCGGACTCCCGCGCGGCGCAGGACGATGCCCTCCTCGATGTCGGCGCAGGCGAGCATCGCGGCGCCGGCGCGTTCGAGGGCGAGGCCGACCTCGCTCGCACCATGACCGTAGGCGTTGGCTTTGACGACGGCGATGACGCGCGGCGCTGGGCGACGGTCGCTGTCCGATGGCTCACGGCTGCTGGCCGATGGACGATCTCGGCGGCTGGCGGTGACAGGGCTGGAGAGAAATTCCGTGATCGACTTCAGGTTCGCTTCAACGGCTGACAGGTCGACGCGCGCCACCGTCGGTCGAATCATCGCCAATTGCCGCTAGCTACGCTCATCGCGCATTGCGCAT
>JBKPSE010000571.1:0-2945 GCA_046765855.1 Acidobacteriota bacterium
GCAACGTGCACCAGGTGCTCGATCTGACCGTGCGCGAAGCGTTGACCTTCTTCAGCAGTTCGCCGAAAGTGTTGCGCCGCCTGCAGGTGCTCGACGAGATCGGGCTGGGGTACTTGCGCCTCGGTCAGCCGGCCACGACCCTGTCGGGCGGCGAAGCGCAGCGGATCAAGATCGCGGCGCACCTCTCGACGCAGACCGGCGATCGCGTGCTCTACATCCTCGACGAGCCGACCACCGGTCTGCACTTCGACGACATCGCCAAACTGCTGGCGGCGTTCAGGAAGCTGCTCCAGGCGGGCCACAGCCTGCTCGTGATCGAACACAACCTCGACGTCATCAAGACGGCGGACTGGGTCGTCGATCTCGGTCCCGAGGGAGGCGAAGAAGGCGGGCGCATTGTCGCCGCTGGAACGCCGGAACAGCTCGCCCAGAATCCGGCTTCACATACCGGCCGCTATCTGCGCGACGTGCTCGCGACCGGCCGTTCGAACGCCTACGCCAACTAGTCGGACGTCCCGTGGAGCGCGCGAACGACGCGACGCGTCTCGAATCCGCGCGTCGGGAATTCGGTGAAGCAAGCCTGCGTGGAAATCGCTTTCGCCACTGCACAGTTCGGCACAACCGGGCCGCGGATTGCTGCTAAAATGAATCTGCTTCCCCCACAACGAAAGACGATGAAGAAAGCCCTTGCCGCTTTAGCTTTGCTCACAATCGCACTGCCGGCTGCCGGACAGCAGCTGCGCTTTGACGATGTCGTTCGCAACCTGCGCAATCCGGACCCGAAGCTTCGCATGAGCGCGATCCACCTGCTGCGCGACGCCAAGTACCCGGAAGCGGTCGCGCCGATCGCCCCGCTGGTCATGGATCCCGTCGACGACATTCAGCTCGAAGCGATCGCCGCCGAGCTGTCTTTCTTCCTCGACCAGGATGTGCGTTCGAAGAAGATGGTCGGCTTCGTCCTCGAGAAGCGCAAATCCGCCATCGCGCAGGGCGCGTTCGAGCTCGGCCCGTACGTGGTCTGGCCGCGCGCCGTGCCGCCCGAACTGGTCACCGCGCTGCTCCAGGCCGTCGACGACGACAACGGCAAAGTGCGGCTGGAAGCGATCTATGCGACCGGCGTCATCGCGCGTGCGCCGCTGGCGGCCGAGAACGTCGAACGCCTGAAGAAGGCGCTCGATCATTATGATCCGCCGGTTCGTGCCGCCGCGGCCAAAGTCATCGCACGCCTCGCCGTCCCTGGCACCGCAGACGCGCTGCTCAAGGCCATCAACGATTCGCAGCCTGACGTGCGCTACGCGGCGATGCGCGCGCTCGGCGCCATCAAGGACGAACGCGCGGTCCCTGCGCTCACCGAGCAGCTGGCGTTTTACAAGAAAGGTGAGGGCGCCTGGTCGGCGCTCGACGCACTCGCGCACATCGCCGCGAAGAGCAGCATTCCCGTCTTCCGCGAGCGGCTGGCCGACAGAGATCAGTACCTGCGCCGCGCCGCCGCCGAAGGCATCGGCCGGACCGGTGACGCCGAGTCCGCCGACGCGATCGAGAAGATTGCGAACACCGACGATTCGGGCATGGTTCGCCTCGCCTGCGTCTTCGCGCTGCAGCAGCTGGGACGCAACAACGCCGGGCGGATCATCGACCTGATGGCGTCGCCGAAGGTGATGGCGCAGGGCCAGGACTATCTGATCGAGATCGGCGCCCCCGCGGTGAGCTCCGCCGCGGCCCGGCTCCAGGATCCGGATCCCGACATGCGCGAGGCCATGGCCGAAGTCCTCGGCGCGATCGGCGATGCCTCCTCAATCCCGGCGCTCGAGGCGGCGACCAAGGATCGGGACGGCTCGGTCGCAGCCGCCGCCAAGCGCGCGATCGCCCGCCTTCGCGCCCAGTAAGTGGCACGCGCGGCGGCGAGGGAAGCGCGCGGCGTGATCCTCGGTCGTGTCTTTTACGAACGGCCGACACTCGACGTCGCGCGCGATCTGATTGGCAAGGTCCTCGTTCACGAGACGCCGGCAGGACTCGCGTCCGGCATCATCGTCGAGGCCGAGGCCTACATCGGCGAAAGCGATCCCGCCTGTCACGCGGCGCCGGGCCCGACGACGCGCAACGCGCCGCTCTACGGGCCGCCGGGCATCGCCTACGTCTATCTCAATTACGGCATTCACTATCTGGTCAACGCGGTCACCGAAGCGGAAGGCTGGCCCGCCGCGGTGTTGATCCGCGCGCTCGAGCCGAAGGCGGGGATCGAGTTGATGCGCCGCCGCCGCGCCCGCGGCGGCCGCACCCGCGCACGGGACTTCGCCGTTGCCGATCTCTGTCGAGGCCCGGGTAACTTGACCAAGGCGCTCGGCATCGATCTGCGCCAGAACCTGCTCGACCTCACCAGCAGTGCACTGCGCATCGAGGATCAGAGGGATCCGCAGCGACCGCTTCTCTGGAGCCGCCGCATCGGCATCAACGTCGGCGTCGAGCGCGAATGGCGCGTCACCGCGGCCGACAGCGCCGCCGTCTCGGGTCCACGCCGTCGGCTATAGTGCAGCGATGCGCCGGATCGCGATTGCATTCCTGCTTCTGTTGTCGTCTGCCGGGCCGCTGCACGCGCAGGGCGCCACGATCACCATTCTTCATTTCAACGACGTCTACGAGATCACGCCGGTCGAAGCGGGAAAGGCGGGCGGACTGGCGCGCGTCGCCAACTTCCGGGCGCGCTTGAAGCGGCGGGTGCCGAATCTGATCACCACGCTCGGCGGCGATTACGTGTCGCCTTCGGCGCTGGGGACGGCGCGCATCAACGGCGAGCGGCTCGCCGGCAGGCAGATGGTCGCCGTGCTCAACATCGTTGGGGTCGATTGGGCGACGTTCGGCAATCATGAATTCGATATTCCGGAAGCGGCCCTGCGCGCCCGCCTCGCGGAATCGAAATTCCGCGTCGTCTCGAGCAACGTTACGGA
>JBKPSE010000572.1:0-10556 GCA_046765855.1 Acidobacteriota bacterium
GTGCTAGCTGCTTTTCGTGATCTGCGTCACCGCGCCCAGGATGTAGTGCAGTTCCACGGTATCCCCGGCCTCGAGATCGCGGGGCACCGATTCCTTCCCGACACGCGCGAGCCTCGTCTGACCCTGTGGATCGTCGGCGTCGACGTAATAAACGTCCAGGGACACCTGGCCGTGGATGCTCACCGGCTGGATCTTGCGAACGATCGCCGGCTTCGACCCTTTGAGCATCCGACGAGTATAGAGTACGCGGCACGCCGCACCTCCGCACCTCAGCACCTAGCACGGAGCACCGAGCACGCAGCACCTACGCCAGCGGCCTGCCTTTCGTCTCCGGAATCCAGATCCAGAACACCGCGGCGGCGACGAATGCCGCGGAGCAGATGAGCAGCGCCTGACCGAAGCCGTGGGCGTCGGCGAGCGATCCGACCAGATACGGTGCGGCCGCGCTCGCCAGCCGGCCGACGTTATACGTGAACCCCTGCGCCGTGGCGCGGACGGCCGTCGGATAGATCTCGGCGGTGACGGCGCCGAAGCCGCTGAAGTACCCGGTCGCGGCGAATGCGACGCACGGGCCGAGGACCAGCAGGAGCATCGGATTCCTCACCGTGACGTAGGTGCCGAGCAGCAGCGCCGCAGCGAGGAGATAACTCACGTACGCGGTCTTGCGGCCGATGCGATCGCTGATGAATCCGAACGTCACGTAACCGACCCACATTCCGGCCTGCATCACGAACAAGTACCCGGTGGTCGATGCGCCGCTCAGGCCGGCGCCTCCCTGCGCCGGTGACGAACGAAGATAGCTGGGCAGCCACAGATTGAAGCCCCACCAGGCGAACAGCGTGCAGGTGTTCATCAGCGTCAGGACGAGCGTCGTGCCGCCGATGCCGCGCTTGAAGATTTCGAGGAACCCGGCGGGCGATGCTTTCGCGCGCGCCTGCCAGATCGCCGGCTCCTTGACGCGGCGCTGGACCCATAAGGCAAACAGCGACGGCACGATGCCGACGAAGAACACCGCGCGCCAGCCGAACCGCGGTTGGATGAAGCCAGCCACGAGAACCGCCGCGGCATACCCGATCGCCCAGCCGCTCTGCATGAATCCGAGCGCGCGGCCGCGGCTCGACGACGGCCACGATTCGGAGACGAGCGCGGCGCCGCTCGACCAGACGCCGCCCATGCCGAAGCCGAGAAAAATCCGGAGGATGACGAATTGCGCCAGGGTGTTGGCAAAGCCGCAGAGGAAGGTGAACACCGAGTAGAGCGCGACGCTGAGCATCAACGCGCGCGTGCGGCCGAAGCGATCGGCGATGCGGCCGGAGATGACACCACCGGCGGCCGCGGCAATCAACATCACCGAGCCGAGCAGACCGCCTTCGGCTTTGGTGAGCGCGAGATCCGCGCTCACCGCCGGCAGGACGAGCGCGAAGAGCATGACATCGAACGCATCGAGCATCCAGCCGAACATCCCGGCCGCGAGAGCGCGTTGCGCCGGCGCTCCCGCTTCGCGCCACCATCTGAAAGCGATGCGTGGCGCGGCAGCCTCCGCCGCGCTCATCGCTGCGACGAGTTCGGGCTCGTGGGGACGGTCCCCCGCGAGCCCTTGCCCGGCTTGACCGGTCGGACGCGCAGCATCGTGTGCGACACGGCGTCGCGCGCGCCAGCCTCTTCGATGCGGTCGATCGTAAACTGCCCGTCGCGCAGGTAGTTGACGTGCGCCATCAAGAAGGAGAACCCGGCCTTCGACACCAGATTCAGCCAGTCTCCCTGAGCGGTCTCGTCGGGCGCTTCGGTCATGCCGACATTGAAGGTGACCTGCGGATACTGATTCATCGCACGGCCGCCGCCGCGTCCGGACGCGCCCGGAGCTGGAATGCGCCGGCCGCCTCGCGCTTCGCCCGTCTCGGGATCGGTGAAGTAGATCGCCGTGTCCTTGTAGATCTCCTGCCCGTAGACGCTCGGACTGAAGCCGTACGCCCACTTCCGGTAGCGCGCCTGGCTGCGAACGTTCATCGCCCGGACATCGGGGTTGCTGTTGATCTGCTTGACGATGTCCTCGCGCAGGGCTTCGGTTGCCTGAATCAAATCGGGTTCGCGTGGATCCCGGACGCCGGACAAATTCGTATACCAGCCCCGTGTCGACCAGTAGGTACGGAAGCCGGGCGGCACATAGCCGGCGAACTGTTGCACCCACTCATGCGACGGGTAGCCGTGCGGATTGAGATAGATGTCCGGCAGCCACTCGCGCCAGATCTTGCCCCGGACCTGTGACTCGGGCAGCAGCGCGCTGTTGCTTTCCACGTCCTGACCAAGGGCGCTGTAGCGGCCGGCGTGCAGCATGTGCGTCGGCGTGAGCTTCTGGAGGTCGAAGGCCATCTGCGCGCCGTCCGGGTTCGTCATCGGGTGCAGAATCACGTTCACTCGCTTGAGGATTTCCCTGTATGCGGGATCTGTCGCGAGCAGCTCGCCGAGCTTGAGGATGTGGTTCGTCGACGACACCTCGTTCGCGTGTTGCCGGCCGCTGATGAAGATCGTCGGTTTGAGGGCGGAGTATTTCGCCACCGAGATCATCTCGCTCTCGGTCGGCTGCGTGATTTCGAGAATCGAGATGTCGCGGCCGCGATAGGAGTGCCCGACCTTGTAAGCCTTGACCTCGGGATAGGCTGTCAGCTTGCGGATCAGCGCTTCCGATTGGTCAGGGTCGATGATCCGATCGAGCGGCACGAACGGTCCCTTCGGACGGGCGTCTGCGGTGCGGACGTTCGTCGGCACGTGCTCGTCGGTGGCGGGAACGATCAGCCGAGCGCGGCCGTCTTTGGTGGCAATAGCGAAGGCGACGCGATCGACGCGCGAGTACGACAGCTCGCTCTTGTAGAGGCCGGCCTCGCGCAGCCGCACGAAGTTGTCGAGTATGTCCGCGGCGCGCAGCGCCTCGCGGTCGTCGCGCGGCTCGATCTGCAGCTCGATCTCGCTGACGCGGTCCGCGCTCACCACGGTCCGCACGGCCAGCGGGCCGGTGCCTTCGACGCGTGTCAGATCTCGCTGGATCCGCATCGGCCGTTCCTGCCCCTTCTCCTTGTACGAGAGCTCCAGCCGCGCGCGCGGCGCGGCGTTGCCGGCATACATGACGCGCGCCGACCCGGGCTTTCCCTCGCGCGACGGATGGATGATCGGAAAGACCTTGCCGGGTGCGTTCAGCCGCGCGTTCGCGGCGCTGACGCTGCGCCCCATCGCGACGAAGAAATCGAGAGTGTCGAAGTACAGGTCTTCGTGCAGTGATTCGAGCGACGAGACCAATTCCTGATCGATGCCGATGCTGAAGTCCGGCTCGCTCATCCAGACCTCGATGTCGAAATCGCGATGGTAGGGCTGCTTGTCGGCTGTCGGGCGATTGCCCGTCGTCCGCATCACATAGTCATAGACCTTGGGCAGCTCCTTCTGCTGGTAGATCTCCCAGAAGCGCTCGGGATCCGTCGCGATCCGTTGATCGATCACGCTGGCACCATCGACGGACGCCGCGATCCATCCGGTCGTGACCTTGACGCGGGCCCACCCCGGGAACTTGTCCAGATACTCGCGCTCGGTCCACTTGGGGCTGAACGCGGCCTTGTAGACGGTCTGCCCGGACGCGTTCTGCGCGTCGAGCGAGTAGACATCCTTGGCGCCGTCGACCAGTTCCATCTGGAACGCAGCCTTTGCCAGGCCGAGATCACGCTCGAAGATCTCGTCCGCCGGATAGAGTTCGTGCAGCCAGCGGCTCGGAACCTCGTAGAATCGGTATTTTTTCGAGAGGTCCGGATTGTTGGTCGCGATTTTTATATAGATCGATTTGACGCCTTTCCCCTTCAGCTCGGGCAGCACCTGCTCGGTCAGCCACAAATACCCTTGCTTGTAGGCGGAGAGCACTTTCACCGACGGATCCTTCGCTCCTGCCTTGACCAGTTCCTGTCTCGCGTCCGCCGCGATTGACTTACGCATCGCCGGCGATTCGCTGAGGCGCGTTTCCAAGGTCACGCTCGATCCGGCCTTGACCTTCGGAAGCACGTCGCTTCTGAACTTCCTCCAGAAATCGTCCACCTCCCAGGGAATCTCTATCTTGTCGTCGAAGACTGTCACCGGATCCGTGATTCCCTGACTCGTAGCGGTGACGGGAGTGTCCTTCAGGAAAGGGGACGACTTCGCGCGCGCGATGAAGTACTTGTCGAACGCCTGATTGGCGGCTTCGAGATAGAGTTTGGCGTCGAACGACTCGATCGTTTTTCCATCGAGGGTCTTCAGCACCTCATCGAGCTCGCGAATGGCAAGGCTCGCCTGTGCGCCGCCTGTCTTCAGCGCCAGGAAATCCGCCGCGTGCTCCTTGACGTCGTCGAGCGCCAACGCGCCGCGGGCCGTATCCCAGAGATACGGCAGTCGCCGCGCCAGATACGTCGTTGCGGCGTTGGTGCCGGCGGCGTCCGCGCCGGCGACGACGGTCGCCGTCGGCGCGCCGAACGCGCGCGGAACGATCTGAACCGCCCCTTCTCCGGGCTTGAGGTCGTCGATTCTGGCTTTGCCGATCTTCATCAGCTGCCGCACCAGCTCGTTGTCCCTCCCGACAAGGATCGGGTTCGGTTCGGCCGAGGGATTCGTGATTTTTCGCGCGTCTCGTGCGAGCGGAAGTGTGATTCCGGTGGTCTCCAGCCCGAGGCGCGTGGCGATGTGCGCCGCGCCCAGAGATTCCTTCGCGCTGCCGACGACGATCGCGGTCTCGAGGCGATCGGGAAGCAGATCGACATAGGTGTCGCCGAACCAACCCTCGATCGAATAGGCATTCGACAGGTCGAAGGTCTTTGCGGGAATGGCCGGGACCTGGGCGCCGAACGGGCCGCCGCTGCCGCCCGCCTCGGTCGCGGCAGCGTTGGCCGGAGGGGCTGTACCTCCACCCGGGCCGGCACCCACGCCCTCTGGCGGCGGCGCTTCGCTACGCTCGGCGGCAGGCTGTTGCGGCTCACTCGGCGGCGCCGTTGCCGCGCCGCTGCGGCCCCCGGCACCCTGGACGGCTCCGCCGCGTTCGCCCGTGCCGGTCGACGGCTCGGCCGGTTCGGCGCCTCGCCCGATGGTCTCGCCTCGGCCCCCTCCTTCGCCGCGCGCACCGGCTCTTCCCGTCGCTGGCGACGGTGCCACCGCGATCGCACCCCGACCGAGTTCATCGTCGGGCGGCGTGAGCGTTCGGGGATTCAGCCCCGAGCGTCGGACCGACGCTTGCCCGGCCCTTCGGCCGCCAGCCCAGATCTCGACCAACGTCGCAGCAGCGTTGGCGTAGTTCAACGTCTCGGGCTCCAGACCGCGGCGGTGCGCGAGATCGAGGTCCTCGATGACCTTCGTCGCTCGCGTCACGTCGCCGGGCTGCACGTCGAGCCGCACGGTCAATTGCGCGACACCGCGACGATCGCTGTCGACGAGAATCGAGGTGACGCCGCGTATGGCGCCGGCGACCGAGCGGGAGCGCAGGTACGCTGCAGTCTGGATTTCGGCCTGCGAAATGCGTGCTCCCGTCGCACCCCACAGCCGCGGCAGGTTAACGGCGAGCTCGTTCGCCGCATTCAGCGTTCCCTCGTCGTCAGCGCCGGCGACGGCGATGCCGTCCGGGCCGCCGAGCGGGGATGGGACGACCGCGAGCAGCCCCTGTCCCTTCTTCAGCGGCTTCAGATCGATTGATCCGCGCTCCACCAGACGCGTGACGAATTGATTGCCGCGGCCGACGAGTATCGGGAGCGCGACGGCGGCGGGCTGCGCGACGTCAGGCGCTCGCCACACGATCGGCAGCGACAACGCCGTCGTCTCGAACCCGAGGCGGCCTGCGATGTTCGCTGCGGCCTGGATGTCTTCCACGGTCGGCTCCGCTGCCACAATCACGCGCGCGGCGACGCTGTCGGCGAGGCCGTCGCCGTTGGTATCGCGAACCGCTCCACCGGCGAGGGAATAGATCGAGGCGAGGCCGGTGACCTCGACGCGCTGCGCTGCTGCGGATTTCCCGATAGACGCCGGTTGCACGTACAGAGCAAGGAGAAGTGCGACGAGCGTGGCGAGGAAGCGGTTCATGGAAGTATTCCTAGAGAGGACGAACTTGGATGTGGGCGGCCTCGAGACCGGCGCGAATCCGCCGGACAAGCTCCGGCGCGCCCGGGGTGTCTCCGTGCACGCAGATGGTGTCGATCTTCATCGGGATACCTTCGGCTGCGACCGTGAGCACGACCCCGTCGCGCACCATTCGCACCGCACGTTCGACGACGAGTGCCGGGTCGTGCACGACCGCGCCAGGACGCGAGCGCGGCGTCAGCGATCCGTCCGGCTCGTACGAGCGGTCGGCGAATCCCTCAGCCGCGACGGTCAGCCCCGCGGCCAGGCCCGCGTCGATCATCGGCGAGTTCGGCAGGCCAAACATGATCAGCCGCGGGTCCACTGCTCTGGTCGCGCGGGCGATGGCGTCCGCGAGCCGCCGATCGCGCGCCGCCATGTTGTAGAGCGCGCCGTGCGCCTTCACGTGCCGGACGGTCGTTCCTTCCGCCCGCGCGATCGCGGCAAGAGCGCCGATTTGCGCAATCAACGAGTCTTCGACCTCCGCAGGATCTGCCGCGAGCTCGCGGCGGCCGAACCCCACCAGGTCGGCGAACCCGGGATGCGCGCCGATCGAGACGCCGTGCTCCCTGGCGCGTCGCACCGTCCGCCGCATGACGACTGGATCGCCGGCATGCGCGCCGCATGCGATGTTGGCGGAGGTGATGTTCGGCATCACCTCCGCGTCGGCACCCATCGTCCAGGCGCCGAACGACTCGCCCATGTCGCAGTTGATGTCGATCGCCAGCCGACGGGCGTCGCCCGTCGGAGTCGTCGACATCAGAATTTCCACCTCAGGGCAAATTCAGCCTGGCGCGACGGAGCGTTGATGTTGGCGAGCAGCGACTGGCTCTGTCCGAACAGCGGCCGCCCGCTCGTGTCGTTCGCCGCCGTCAGACTGCCGCTGGGCGTCGAGAAGTTCGCTCGATTGGCAATGTTGAACAGCTGCGCGATGAACTCGATCTGATGAGCGCTGAAATTGAAGAATTTCGAGAAGCGCACGTCGAGGTTGGAGAAACCCGGGCAATCGACCTTGGTTACCTGCGTGAGTCCGCGCCCGGTACGGATCGAGTTGACGGCATCCAGATTGAGGCCGCGGCACCCGGTGCCCGGGAGCAGTCCGGCGGGCAGATCGCCGGTGTAGCCGTCGTTGTTCAGATCGCCGAGCGAGCTGGTCGGGCTGAAAGGCAGGCTCGATCGGAAATCGCCGATCAGCGAGACCTGCGCCTGCGCCGGCAGCTGAACGATGCCGCTGACGACCAGCCGGTGCCGCCGGTCGGCGGTGCCGTAGCGCTCGACTTCGGTGAACCCGTAAACGTCGCCGCGCGTGTTGCTCAGGCCCTTGTCCTTCGCCGACGATAGCGTGTACGACGTCAAGAACTGGTAATGATTCGACATGCGCTTTTCGACCTTGAGGAGCAGCGCGCGATACGTGTTGTCGGAGGTCGACGTCCAGAACGAGACGCGGCCGAACTGTGGATACGGCTTCACGCGCGTCGTCTGATCGGGAAGGTTGACGTCGATGGTGTCCCGATCGGAAAAGCGGTTGACGAACGTCAGGTCCGCGGTTACCGCGAACGTGCGCATGACCAGGCGGCTCAGCCCCAGATTGAACTGGTGCGCGTACGGGTTGACGGTCGCGTTCGACATGACGCTGATGTTCGGCGGCGCCGTCGAGACGAACGAATTGCGCGGAACGCCTTGATAGGGATCCGGGAATGCGGGACGGGTGATGATCACCTGCTGCGCCTGCGGCCAGGTCAGCTCGCCGAAGTTCTGCAGCGTGCGCATGTTGTCGTAGAACATCCCGTAGGCGGCGTGAATGTTCGTCACGCCGTCGTTCTGCGGATCCCATGCGATGCCGACGCGAGGACCGAAGTTGTTGCGATCGCCTCGGCCGCTGCGTGGCTGCTTGATCACGGAAGGATCGACCGGGAAACTGCCGTTGCGTCCCAGCTTCGCCTGGATCTTCCCGAGCAGGTCGGGAATGTCCTCGTTGAACGAGCCGACCTGCAGGTCGTAACGCAGCCCGAGGTTGAAGGTCAGCCCGTCCCGCATTTTCCAGTCGTCCTGGATATACGTCGCAAACGTCTTCGTTGGGATGTTCGCGTAAGTCGGCAGCGATTCCGTGTACTGCGTCGGGTAGGTCGAAGGGTCGGCGGCGTTGTAAACCGCGTCTTTCGGGAACGTCCAGCTGCCATAGGGTGAGTTGGTGAGATCGCCTTCGAATGGGATGGCACTGAAGTCGAAGCCCGCCTTCCACTGATGCGTACCGCCGAACACCTGCATCAAGTGCGAGAAGTCGTCCTTGATCTGGTAGCGGTGCTCGGGCCCCATCTGCGCATTGCCGCAGCCGCCGAGCACGATGGCCGGATAACTGTAGACGGGCGTGCAGTACTTGAGCCGCGCCTCGAAATCACCCGGTTCCCAGTCGCCGTGGCTATAGGGCGGCGCCACCTGGTATTTCGAGTACGCGTACTGAAAACGGAAGTCGTTGAGCGACCTGCTGTTCATCACCCATGTGTGGCTGAGAACGGCCGATTGACGTGGCACGCCGAAGTCGAAGCTGTTCGTCGGGTGCGTGCGGCCCCCTGCCGTGATGATCGGCCGGTACTCGTCTTCGGCACCCCACCGGAAGAACACGTTCTGACTCTTGGACAACTGATGATCGACTTTGACGTTGTAGGTCCAGCGCGTCTGCTTGCTCGGATACACGCCGTCGTACTGGGGCCAGATACCGCGCGTGGCGATGGTGAAAAACTGCGATTCCTTCGTACCCTCATAGGCGGCGAAGAAATGCGTCTTGTTCATCAGGATGGGGCCACCAATGGTGCCGCCGTACTGATAACGATGGTACTGGGGCTTGTTGGTCCCCTCCGGCACGCCCTGCTGCCGGTCGAGAAGGATCTGCGGATACTCTTCAGCGGTCACCTTTGAATGCCGGAAGAACAGCAGCGAAGAGCCGTGCAGCCGATTGGTGCCGGACTTGGTAACCACGGTCAGCAATCCGCCCGTTGCCAGTCCGTACTCGGCTTTGTAATTCGAGGTCGAGACCTTGAACTCCTGGATCGCGTCCATCGCGAAGTTCTGGCGCGGCTCCCCCATCTCGGCCCAGGTGTTGTTGACGCCGTCGACGACGAAGCCGTTGGAATACTCGCGGGTGCCGGCGCCGAGATTGACGTTGCCGCGATAGAAGAACCCGCGGATGTTGTCCTGCGAGGTCCCCGGCGTGAGCATCGCCAGATCGATCCAGCGCCGTGACGCCACGGGCAGATCCTGAATCTGCTGCGTGGATACAGACGTCGAGACGTCCGACTTCGTGGTATCGACGATCGGCGAGTCGGCGGTCACCGTCAGCTCTTCGGACAGCGCCGCCGGTTTCAGCGTGAAGTTGATTACCGCGTCCTGATCGATGATCAGGACGACGTCCGATCGCTTCTCCGTGCCGAAGCCCTGCAGCGTCGCGGACACCTCGTACGTTCCGGGAGGCAATGCCGGAACCCGGTATTCGCCTGTCGCTTCGCTGACGGTCGAACGGGTCAACCCGGTCGCAATGTTCTTAGCGGTAATCGTGGCGCCGGGCAGGACGCCGCCCGATTGATCCTTGAGCGTTCCCGAGACCTGCGCGTTCTGGGCGAACGCCGACGAGCAGATCATGAGGGAGAGAATACAAAGGCCGAGGGATACAACGCGCTGGCGCATGGCAGCTCCTCCGGATTCTGCGTGTGGCGCGAGAGTAATGAGCGCGCGAGCCGCTGTCAACCGCGATTACATGAGCATCACCGCCGCGATTGTCACGATGCCGTCGAACAGCGCGCCGAGCCGCAGGTTCTCGTTCTCTTCGTGCTGGTTGTTGTCGAAGTTGACGATGGGCAAGATGATTGCGGGAAAACCGAGCGCCTCTATGAACGGCGCGATCGGAACGGTGCCGCCCAGCGTACGCAGCTGCACGGGCGGCTCCCCGTACATGCGCGTAATCGACGCGATGACAGCTTGCACGCGGGGATTGTCCACTGGCGTGCGAAACGCGCCGATGATCGGTCCTTTCACCGCGAGCCGCGCGATCTTCGAATACTTCGCCCGCGTCGCGTCGTCAGGATCCGCGTCCACGAGGTGATAGCCCTGCTTCTCGATGTGCGCGCGAAGCTTCGCGATCAAGTCTTCGGCCGGCGTGTCCTTCACGAGACGGATGTCGAGTGCGGCAATCGCGCGATCGGGCACGATCGTGCGGGCATTCTCGCCGACGAACGCGCTGGCGAGGCCGCGGACGTTCAACGTGGGGAACTGTAGCGCCTCCTGCAGCCGGGCAAACGCCGGTTCGGGCGCCGCGACTCCGAAGGTGCTCAACATCCGCGTGCTGTCGTCAGGGACGCTGTCGAGCACCGCGCGATCCGACGCGGTCATCGGCGTCACGCTGTCGTAATAACCGGCGATGGTGACGCGGCCGCTGTCATCCTTCATCGACG
>JBKPSE010000573.1:0-8564 GCA_046765855.1 Acidobacteriota bacterium
CCCCCCCCCCCCCCCCCCCCCCCCCCCCCCCCCCCCCCCCCCCCCCCCCCCCCCCCCCCCCCCCCCCCCCCCCCCCAACACCTTATACCTGTCGTCGGCAGCGTCAGATGTGTATAAGAGACAGATTCCATGCGCTTCGCGGTTGCCGGCGGTCTTGCCCTGGTCGTGCTCGTGAACTTTCAGGAGAGTTACGCGGTGCTCGCGCCGGCCCTGGCGCTCGCCGCGCTGGCGCCGCGTCACGCGTCGCCGGAGGAACGGCGGCGCGGCATCGAACGCGCGATGGTGTTCATGTTCGTCGGCGGCATGGGGTTGCTGCTCTGGGCTGGCATCAACAGCTTCCGGTTCGGCGCGCTGCTCGCCTCGGGCAAAGGGCACAATCACCCGCCCGTTTTCGGCAATCCGCTCCTCGGACTCGCCGGACTGCTGATCAGCCCAGGCAAATCGATCTTTCTCTACAGCCCGCCGACGGCGCTCGCGATTGTCGGTCTCTACAAGCTGGCCAGGCGCGACCTGCGGCTTGGAGCGGCGGCCGCGGCGGCGGCGGGCGCACACGTCGCGTTGATTTCCACGCTCACCTTCTACGGCGGCGACTGGTGCTGGGGGCCGCGCTACTTCGTTCCGATCCTGCCGCTTCTCGCGCTCGGCTTTCCCTTCGTCGGCGCCATGCGCGCGCCGGCGCGCGCGGCGAGCGCCGCGATCGTCGCCCTCGGAATCTGCGTCCAGGTGCTGGCAATCAGCGTCGACCATCATCGTTTCTTCTACGAGCGGTCGCTGCCGCGCTTCTTCTGGTACACCCGTCCGTACACCTATTTTCATGAGTCCGCGCTGCTGGCGCGCCCCGGCGAGCTCGAGACGACCATCGTGGACGGCGTGCCTCGTGAAGCGGAAGCCTTCCGCCCCGGCCCGTATTCGGCGCGGCTCACCTACGCCGTGTTCGGCGGCTGGTCGCATCCGGAACTGCCGCCGCCTCTATGGATGCGTCTGTATCGCGTATTCTGGCTGCCGCGGCCCTGGCCGCTGTGGATGCGGACCATCCCTCCCGCGGAACGCCCGGTCGACATGCGCGCGGCGCTGAGTGCGATCGCGCTCGCGATGCTCGCGGGGCTTGGACTGCTCGTGCTGCCGGCGCGCACAAGAGGAGACACGCCATGACGACAGCGGCCTCCGACCTCGAATTGAGCGTCGTCATTCCCTGCCTCAACGAGGCGAGGACGATAGCGGACTGCATTCGCCGCGCGCTCGATGCGATGGCGCAGCACGGCATCCGCGGCGAGGTCGTGGTGTCGGACAACGGCAGCACGGACGGCAGCCGCGAGGTCGCCGCTGCCGCCGGCGCGCGAGTCGTGAGCTGTCCGACGCGCGGCTACGGCGCAGCGCTGCAGTGGGGATTCCGGCACGCGCGCGGCCGCTATCTGCTGATGGGAGACGGCGATCAGTCCTATGACTTCTCCCTGACGCCGCGCTTCATCGACAAGGCGCGTCAAGGATCGCGGTTCGTGATCGGATCGCGGCTGCGCGGCCGCATCGAACCGGGCGCGATGCCGACGCTGCACCGCTACCTCGGCACGCCGGTGCTGACCTGGATTCTCAACCGGCTGTTCGGCACGCGCATCTCCGACTGTAATTGCGGGATGCGCTGCCTCGATCGATCGACGTTCTTCAGCCTCGGCGTGGTATCGCCGGGGATGGAGTTCGCGTCAGAGATGATCGTCAAAGCGGCGGTAATGGGCGTGCACATTACCGAGGTGCCGATCGACTTCTATCGCGATGCGCGCGACCGGCGGCCGCATCTGCGCTCGTTCCGGGACGGGTGGCGTCACCTGCGCCTGCTCCTGTGGCACGCGCCGGATCAAATGATGACGCTGCCCGGCATCTGCATGCTGGCGATCGGGCTGTTACTGGTCATGACGCAGCTCGCCGGCCCCGTTTCGATCGGCTTCACCAGCCTCGATATCCACTACATGATTCTCGGCGTGACGTTCTCGCTGGTGGGAACGTCGGCGGTGTCGCTCGGCCTGGTCGTCGGCGCCACGATGCCGGCGGGACGCGTCAAGCACCTCAAGCTGCTGTCGCGCGCGCACCGCTGGTTCACGTTCGACTCGGCAGCGTTGACAGCCGGCTTCCTGTTGCTCGCCGGCTGCCTGGTCGACGGGTTCGTGCTCGCCTACTGGCTGTACCACGATCGCGGCATTCTCACGTCGTTCTTCACGCGCCTGACGCTGTTCGGGCTGCTGATGATTGCGATGGCGGTGCAGATTGGATTCTCGGCGCTGCTGCTCGGCGCGAGCTTCACCGGCACCGGGCGGATGCGGCGCAGCACGGACATGCCGCCGGCGGTGGACGTCGAGGCCCAGGCGCGCGGTTGATGGACCGGCGGCTCCTTCGCAGGTTTCTTGCCGAGTACCCGTTTCAGCCGGCGACCGCGGTATGGCGGGCGGCCGAAATCGCGGAGCTCGCGCGCGTCGCGCTGCCGCCGGGACTCGGACTCGATCTCGGATGCGGCGACGGACGGCTCACGCGGATCCTGTCCGAAGAAATGGGCGGTCTGCGGCTCGTCGGACTCGACGTCGATCCGCTCGAGACCGAGCTCGCGCGGCGCGAGAACATCTATGCGCGGGTGCACACGGCCAGCGCCGAACGGATCCCGGAAGCGGATGCCGCATTCGACTTCGTCGTGTCGGTCTCAGTGATGGAACACATTCCGCAGATCGATGGCGTGCTCGCCGACGTGGCGCGCGTGCTGAAACCGGGAGGGCATCTGGTCGCCACCGTGCCAAGCGCAGGGTTCCACAACTGCCTGCGCGGACCGCTGCTTCCTGGCGCTTCGCGCGCCGAGTACTTGCGGCGTCTCGATCGGCGCGTCGCTCACCTTCGCTACTGGACGACGGCGGAGTGGCGCCAGGCGCTGCAGCGCGCGGGCCTTCGCCTGCTCGACGCACGGCCGATCATGTCGGCCTCCGTGATGCGGCGCTGGGAGACGCTCTCGCGCATCACCGCGGGCGTGCTGCACGTCGCCGCGAGACGGCGCGCGCCGATCGAGATCCAGCGGTCGCTCGGACTTCGCCGCGCGGGACAGCGCATGCCGGGCGGGGCCGCTGCGATTCTGGCTCGCATTCTCTCCGTTGGAGTCTCGAGCGCACAGCCGCGCGACGAGATGCACAGCGGCTGCCTGCTGGTCACGGCGGCACGGTGATGGCGGGCGGCTCGTTACGTGTCGCGGAAGTCGGTCTGGGCTGGGTCGGGCTGCATCGCCATTTGCCCGCCATGTCAGCGCACGGCCGGTTCGACATCGTCGGCGTCGTGGACCGCCATCCTGGTACGGCCGAAGAGGTCGCGCGCGCGCGCGGCCTGCGCCGGCACCACTGCGGCGACGATCTGGGAGCGGTGCCGTGGCTCGACGAGATCGACGCCGTCGTCGTGGCCACCTCGCCGATGACGCATTACCAGATCATCAAGACGGCGCTCGAACGCGGCAAGCATGTGCTCACAGAAAAGCCGTTCGCGATGACGGTGGCCGAAGGGCAGGCGCTCGTCGACCTCGCGCGCGAGCGCCGTCGTGTGCTGGCGATCGTGCACAACTTCCAGTTCGCGCGGTCGACGCGGGCGCTGCTCGCCGACATCGCCGCCGGGGCGCTCGGTACTGTCCGCGGGATCGTCGCGCAGCAATTCGGAAATCCCAACCGCCGCCTGCCGAAGTGGTACGACGAGCTGCCGCTCGGTCTGTTCTACGACGAGAGCCCGCATCTGCTCTATCTCTTGCGCCGCCTCGCGCCGGCGGCGGTGCAGATGCTGTCGTGCGAGCTGTTTCCGAGCACGCTGGGCAAGAACACGCCTTCAATCGTGCACGCGCAGTACGAATGCCGCCACGCCGGCGTCCGCATTCCGTTGACGCTCGATCTGCGGTTCGAGAGCCCGGTCAGCGAGTGGCACGTCACAGTGCTCGGGGATCGCGCGATGGGCGACGTCGACGTCTTCCGCGACATCTACGTTCGTCTGCCGAACGACGGCGAGCATGCGACGATGGACGTGCTGCGCACCTCGCTGACCGCAACATGGGGCCATTGGCGGCAGCATTTGACCCGCGGCCCGCTCCACCTCGCGGGACGGCTGCTCTACGGCAATGACGAAGTGTTCGCGCGGTTCCACGCCGCGGCGACCGGCGCCGCGCCGCCGCAGGGGATTGCCGCCGAGGACGCGCTCGCGGTGCTGAAGATGCAGCACGAGATCGTCGAGCGCGGCGTCAGGCTCTGAGCGGAATGCGGATCCTGCTCGTGACGCATTACTTTTCCACGCACGCGGGCGGAATCGAAATCGTCGCCGGTGTCATCGCCAGCGGCCTGGCCGCGTCCCATACCGTGGTGTGGGCGGCCAGCGACTGCGACCCGCCGCCCGCTGCTGTCGCACGGCTTCATCTCCGCCCGATGCACTCGAACAACTTTCTCGAGCGGACGACGGGTCTGCCGTTTCCCCTCTGGGGACCGCGCTCGCTCGCCGCATTGTGGCGCGAAGTCAAACAGGCTGACATCGTCCACCTCCACGATTTCTTGTACTTCGGAAACTGGGCGGCGTTCGCGTTCGCTCGGATTCTCGCTAAGCCAGTGCTCATCACGCAGCACGTCGGCTTCATTCCCTACCGGAGCGCTGCGCTTCGCGCGGCACTGCGCCTCCTGCACCACACCGCTGGCCGCATCATGCTCGGGAGATCGGAGCAGGTCGTTTTCATCAGTCCGGTCGTCCAGAGCTATTTCGACAGATTCATCGCCTACAAATCGCCGCCGCGTCTGGTGTGGAACGGCGTCGATGCCAAAACGTACGTTGCCGGAACAGCTGCCGATCGCGCAGCGGCGCGGGCGCAGCTCGGATTGGATCCGTCGCGTCCCGTCGTGCTTTTCGTCGGGCGCTTCGTCGAACGGAAGGGTCTCGCGCTCATCGGACGGCTGGCACACAGGATGCCCGATGTGACATGGACCCTTGCGGGATGGGGACCTATCGATCCGCGGCAGTGGAACGCATCGAACGTGCAGGTCTTCTCAGGCCTTAGCGGTGCGTCACTGGTTCCGCTCTACCACGCCGCCGACCTGCTCGTGCTGCCCAGCGTCGGCGAAGGACTGCCGCTCGTCATCCAGGAGGCGATGAGCTGCGGGACGCCGGTTGTCGTCGGCGAGGAGACTGCGCGCGCTCTCGAGGCGCCGGCGGACCTCGTGGCGGCGTGCCCTGTCACAGGTCCGCATGCCGAAGACGCGTGGGTTGGGGCAGTGCGGCAAATCCTCGCGGATCCCGATCGCGATGCGGTGAAGGCGCGCGTCGCCGCGTTCGCCAGGACGCGCTGGTCGTGGCAGGCGTGCGTCGATACCTACGCGGCCATGTTCGCGCGGCTCACCAGCGCAATCTGATCGCTCATCCGCCGGAGAGCGTCGGCACGATTTCAACGACGTCGCCGTCGCGGAGCGCGCGCTCTGCCGCATGGTGCAGCAGGAGCTCGTCGTTGACCGCAAAGTTGAAAAGCGCGTCGTTCAGCTGACTGCGGAATCCAGGCAGCCGCCGGTCGAGCACTTCGATGAGAGCGTCGATCGAAGAAATCGGTTCGGACAACGACAAGGTGTCCGATCCGCCGGTGCGCAGCGACGCGGGCAGACGAACGGTAATCATGGCTGCGCAACCACGGCGCGCCACCAAAGCGGGTCGTCGGCGCTCGTGAAGAACGCGTGCTCCAGGCGAAGGCGGGAATCGCGCGCGAGCAGACGTTCGACGGCGGGTGCGCTGCCTGCGCGGTGCAATTCGGGGCGGAACCGGAAGAGCGTTCGTCCCACATATCCACACGGCCGTGCTGACGGCAGTGCGAGACACTGCGCCAGCTCCGCCTCGACCAGCGCCGGGTCCAGCGTGCGCCGGAATCGTTCGAGAAACGCCCGCTCCGCCGACAGGCTTCCTTTCAGAATCGCGCGCCGCACCCAGAAGACCGGTGCCACTCCGGTCGGTCCTGGACACTGCGCGTCCGCCGCGGCCCAGGGCGTGACCCGTACGTATCCTTCGGCGAACTCGCGGGTGCCGAACAGATCCGCGTACTGACAGGCCCACGGCGCGTGAAGCTCGATGATGTCGGGCTGCGCGATGGCAGCGACGAACACTCCCGGAGCGGCGGAGCGCGGAATCGCCGCGCTGCCGAGCCTGCCGAAGTCCACCACATTGAAATGCTTGCGCCAGCTGACCGCGCCAAGATCTGGATTGGCAATCGTGGCACGGGGCAGATCTTCGGCTGCCGCAATCCGGTCGAATTCATCCGCGACAGCTTCGAATCCGGCCGTTCCCCATCCGATCTCGAGCTGGTGAACCGGCGTCCGCGCCGTCACGATTACCGAGAGCGCCAGGATTGCCGCACCGGCGGCGAGATGACGGCGACCGAACGGCTCGCAAGCAAGCAACACCAGAGGCGCCGCCAGAACCGCGTAAATCCCGAGCTCGGTCACGGTTCGCGGCGCGTCCATGCGGGCCGGACCAAACAACGCGAACTGGACGACGCAGGCGAGCACGCCGGTCATGATCAGGACGGCGCGATTCATCGCAACGCGATTCGCGCGCAGATAGAGGCAGATGGGGACGAGCCAGAGCAGCTGAAACGCAAACAGCGTGCGCCCGACACCGTTGAACCAGTTCCAGTATTGCGTCAGCGCACCGCCAGGATCCGCGGCCACCGCGCTGATGTGACGGGCAATGGAAATGCGCTGCGCGACGCCGGTGTTCGGCTCCCATTGGCCGAAGTAACGCCAGCGCCAGATCATGAACACGCCCCAGACGGCCAGGGCGGTGACCGCCACCGCCAAACCGCGGTAGTCGCGGTAGCGAAACAGCCAGAGCGCCGCGAACGCCGCGGCCAGCATGCCGACCGGAACGATTGCGTCGATGCGGGTGATCGCGGCGAGGAACAGAACCGGTATGGCGAACCACGACGTGCGTTGCCGGCGCAGCATCGCGTCGAGAATCCACAGCGCCGCAACCAGCGCCACGCTCTTATAAGGATTCTCCATCCCGGACGCGTGCCACCACAGGAACGCCGACGAGCTCGCCAGCACCAGCGCCGCGGCGACAATCGACAGCGCGATCATGGCGAGCCGCGCCGGCGACGTGTCGGCTGTCCCCGCTTGCAGCAGTCCGGCGATCACGGCGCCGAGCGCCAGCGTTCCAAGCAGCGTCTGCCAGCGGAAGAAGGCGTGATAGTCGAACGGACGCACCGCGTACACGGCTGCCGCGATCCAGAATTGCAGCGGCGCGGAGAAGCCTTCGATTCGCTCGCCGCTCGGAGAGGTGCCGATAAAGCCGTACTCCACGAAGTTGCGCGCGTGGCTCAGGGTGATGACCGCATCGTCCCGATCCACGTAGCGCGACTCGGGAACGCGGTGCAGCCGGGAATAAAAGATGGCGGGGAAGAGAATCGTGCCGAGGACGAGAAGGGCCGCGACTATGACGCGGCGCTCGACCCGAGGGATGGGCATCCACCGGTATGATAAGCCATCGATCGTCGAATCAGCCGCCGATCGCGCCTTTCAGGTGATCGCGCCACGCACCCGCCGGCTGACCGTTTTCATCGAGTCCCGAGATTTCGTAGAACCTCGTCAGCATCCGGTCGAACTCGTCGCGGTCGATTTTTTCACCTGCGTACTGGCCGACAGTGACCGGCTCGTTGAACCAACGGTCGGGCAGCGTATCGTGGGCGCGCGTCACGCCTAGCCTGCCATTGACCAGCCGTTCCACGCCCATGACGTTGCGACCCACCTCGTTCAATTCCGCCTCGGTGAACTGCAGGCCGGTGACGTTGCCGATCTGGTTCGCGAACTCCTTCAACCCCGGCAGCGAGGGGCTGTTGAACAGCTGGGTAGTGAAGCGGCACATGCCGACGCTGTCGCCGACGGCGTAGACGTTCTCGCAGACGCGGACGGCGCGCTCCTTGTCTTCGTAGCTGTTCGGCGCCGCGCTCACCGGGCCGCCGTAGAGACGCTCCTTGAAGGACGGATCGTCATTGATGCGCGCGTTGATCTCGAGCGTGACACGATTGCGCAGGTGATCCATGCCGCGCGTCGCCACTGCGAGGCCGAGCGCAAACGCCTTGAGGATCCGAGCATCGTGCGGATCGCTTTGCATCAGCCCCTTGACGGCCATTCGATACTTCAACGCCTCGGCCGGGTAGTGGCCGCGTTCGACCGCACGTGTACCGTCTGCGGCGATGCTGCCGAAGCCTTCGCGGCGTGACATCAGGAACAGCAGTTCCTCGACCGCTTCCGCGTTCCCCCACGTCAGGTCGAGCCCGTGCGTGTCTTTCTGCGTAATCAGGCCGCGCTGATACAACTCCATCGCCCATGCGATTGACGATCCGGTCGACGCGGTGTCGAAGCCCAGGTCGTTGCAGATGTTGTTCAACCGGATCACCGATTCGATCCGATCGATGCCGATGTTGGGACCGAATTTGCCAAGGGTGACGTATTCCGGGCCGTCGCCGCTGCCGTAGCGATCGGAAGTCTTCAGATCGTTGAGCGGCCGGCAGTTGACCGGACAGCGGAAGCATCCGGTCA
>JBKPSE010000574.1:0-4378 GCA_046765855.1 Acidobacteriota bacterium
GTACCAGATGTCGAGCGGCGGTCCCGGCAGCGGCCTCTTCAAATCGACCGACGGCGGCGAGACCTGGAACGAAATCACGCGCAACCCCGGCATGCCGTCCGGCGTGATCGGCAAAATCGGCGTCGCCGTCTCAGGCGCGGATTCCAATCGCGTCTATGCAATCGTCGAGAACGAAAAGGGCGGTCTGTTCAGCTCTGATGACGCGGGCGCCACGTGGAAGCTGGTGAACGAGGGACGCAACATCCGGCAGCGGGCGTTCTACTACACCCACGTGGCCGCCGATCCGAAGAACAAGGACATCGTCTGGGCGCTCAACGTCGGCACGTTCTGGTCGCGCGACGGCGGCAAGACGATGGTGAGCTTCGCGGGCGGCGATTCACACGACCTGTGGATCGATCCCGACGACACCAACCACATCGTCCATGCCAACGACAGCGGCAGCGCGGTTTCCTACAACGCGCAGGCGGCGCAGCGCACCTGGTCGGCGCGCGACTATCCCACCGCGCAGTACTACCACGTGATCTCGACGGCGCACGTGCCGTACCACGTCTGCGGCGCGCAGCAGGACGGCAGTACCGTCTGCGTTCCGAGCAACACCAACCTCGCCGGCGGCGGACGCGGCGGCGGCGGCCGTGGCGGGACGCCTGAGTTGTACAGCCCCGGCGGCGCCGAACCCGGCTACATCGCGCCGGATCCGAAGAACATCGACATCTTCTACGCCGGCGGCAACAACGGATCGTTTCTGACGCGGCTCGATCGGCGCAGCGGCAACCTGCGCGAGGTGAACCCCTACCCGCGGGAGTTCTCCGGCGAAGCCTCCAGCGAAGTGGTCGAACGCTGGCAGTGGACGTATCCGATCATGTTCTCTCCCGCCGATCCGAACATCCTCTATACCTCCTCGCAGCACGTCTGGAAGACGACGAACGGCGGCGAGAAGTGGGATCGCATCAGCGGCGACCTGACGCGCCACGATCCAAAAACGATGGGACCCTCGGGCGGACCGATTACTCACGACATGAACAGCCCTGAGATCTACGCCACGGTATTCGCGCTCGGTCCCGGCAAGAAGGACGCGAACATCCTGTGGGCGGGATCGGACGACGGGCTGATCCATGTGACCCGCGACGGCGGCAGGAACTGGACCAACGTCACGCCGAAAGAGATGCCGGAGTTCGGACGCGTGAGCATCATCGACGCGTCGACGTTCGATCCCGGCGCTGCCTACGTCGCCGTCAAGAAGCCGCTGCTCGCCGACTTCGCCCCCTATATCTTCCGTACCCACGATTTCGGCAGGACCTGGACGAAGATCACGACCGGCATCCCCGGCAACGATTACGTGCACGCGGTTCGCGAAGATCCGACGCGGCGCGGCCTGCTCTACGCCGGCACGCAGCACGGCTTCTACATTTCCTACGACGACGGGGATCACTGGCAGTCGCTGTCGTTGAACCTGCCTGACGTGCAGGTGTCGGATGTCTGGGTCGAGTCGAATTCGATCGCCATCGCGACGCACGGGCGCAGCTTCTACATCCTCGACGACATCGCGCCGCTGCGGCAGGTCGGTAAGGAAACGACCGGTGCGGATTTCTATCTCTACAAGCCTGCCGATGCGACCCGCGGCGCCGGTGCCGCTTCGATCCCCTATCTGCTGCGCAAGATGCCCGAGAAGATGACCGTAGAGATTCTCGACGCCAAAGGCACGGTGATTCAGACGCTGCAAGGCGCAGCCGGGCGGGGAGGAAGAGGTGGCGGCGCTGGCGGTGCCGGACGCGCCGGTGCTACGCCGCCTGCTGCAGGCGCGGCAGCTCGCGGCGGCGCACCGGCTGCGGCGACTGCCGGGGCTGCCGCCGGCGCGGAAGGCGAGGAGCAGCAGGCCGGTGGCGGTGGACGCGGGGGCCGCGGCGGCGGACCGCCCACGGCGCCGATGGCTGAGGGCCTCAACCGCGCCAACTGGAATCTCGACTAC
Organism: Acidobacteriota bacterium; assembly: GCA_046765855.1. Lineage (GTDB taxonomy): Bacteria > Acidobacteriota > Vicinamibacteria > Vicinamibacterales > 2-12-FULL-66-21 > JAICSD01. The sequence goes on from JBKPSE010000574.1 coordinate 1,967, forward strand.
CCCGGCGCGGTGACGTTCCCCGGCATGATCCTGTGGGGGGCGACGACCAATGGTCCAACGGCGCTGCCCGGCACCTACCAGGTGCGACTGACCGTCGATGGCAAGTCGCAGACGCAGTCGTTCGCGATCACCAAGCATCCGCTCCGCCAAACGTCGGATGCCGATATGCAGGAGCAGTTCAATCTCGCGCTGCAGATCCGCGACAAAGTGAGCGAGGCGAACAACGCGGTGATCCGCATCCGCAGGATCAAGGACGAGGTGAAGGACCGCCTGGGCAAATCGCAGGACGCGCAGTTGAAGGCCGCCGGCGATCGGCTGACCGCGAACCTCAGCGCGGTCGAACAGGACATCTATCAGGTGAAGAACCAGAGCGGCCAGGATCCGCTCAACTTCCCGATCAAGACCAACAACCGCCTCGCCTCGCTGCTCGGCATGACGCTGCGCGGCGAAGGCAAGCCGACCGCGAACATCTATCCGATCTTCGAGGATCTCAAGAAGGAGCTGAAGGCGGAGACTGATCGCCTGGCGGAAGTGCTCTCGGCCGATCTTGCGGTGTTCAACGCGGAGGCGAAGCGCGCCGGCGTCGAGCCGGTCGGGGGTGGCGGCATCTAGAGGCGGGTCTTTCGACCCGCCTATTTCTTCAACGTGAACGTCAGCTCGATCGAGACCTGCACGTTGACCGGTTTGCCGTCCTTGGTCCCCGGCTTGAAGCGCCATTGCTTGGCGGCCTTGATCGCCTGTTCGTCCAGCTCCGGATCGAGCGACTGTACGACGGAGACGGCGCCGACGTCGCCGTCCGTTGTGACGACCGCCGATAGTTCGACAGTGCCCTGGACTTTACGGCGCATCGCCCCTTCGGTGTAGCTGGGCTTCACTTCCTTGATCAACACCGGTGCGGTGACGCCGTTGCCGGGCTTGTAGACATCCTGGTCCTGCGCTGCGACGCCGGCCGCCATGATCGAGACCGCCGCGACTGAGAGAACAAAGTTCCGCACGACGCCTCCTTAGATCCACAGAATACACGGAGATCCGCCGGATTACGCAAAGACGCGTTGCGATTCTTCCTGGAATACCTGGAGGCCGCCGTGCCTCAACCCGCGGTGCGCGGCCGCCCGATCTTCAACAGGACAACCCCGTGGCGCGGCACCGTGGCGGTGTACTCCTGGCCGCTGCCGGCCACCGTGCCCAGATCGCTTTGCGTCCACGGCAAACGGATTGGCGACAGAGCCGGCAGGCCGAGATCGGCAAACTTGACCGTCACCGGCATGGCGAGAGGCGCGCGATTGAACAGGCCTACGGCCATCGTGCCGTCGGACAGCTCGCGCGCCCACACCTGCGTCCAGGTGTCGGACCACACCCGGCCCGCGGCTTTGCCGAGGGGATCCTGGTTGATCGCGAGCACTTCCCGATTGCCGAGCAGATTCAGGGTCCAGTCGTCGATCTGCGACAGGTCGGCGCCGATCAACAGCGGCGCCGCCTGCAGCGCCCACAGTGAAATGTGCGTCAGCTGCTCGTTGGGGGTCAGGTTCGTCGGCCGCGGCGGATTGATCCGGCCCCATCCGAGATGGCCGACGACCAGCATGTCCGTATCATTCCAGTGTCCCGGCCCCGCGTACTTCTCATGGCCGGTCTGCTGGAATCCGATTGCCGACATCGACGGCCACGTGTCGGTGATGTCGCCGGTGACGCGCCAGAGATTGCCGCCCACCTGATCGCCCCACTCCCAGACGTTGCCCCACCCGTACTGGCAGAGCGAGAAAACGATGTCGCGATCGAGCGTGTCGAGGATGCCGCGCATGAGAATGTACGGCTTCTGCAGCAGGTCGAGCGGGCTGTTGGCGTTCGCCTGGACGGGATAGCGGCACCAGTCGTATTTGAGATAGTCGAAGCCCCACTTCGCCCAGGTACGCGCGTCCTGCTCCTCGTGCTGATAGCTCGCCGCGAGTCCCTGACACGTGGCCAGGCCGGGGCCTGAATAGATTCCCGCCTTCAAGCCTTTGCTGTGGATGTAATCCACGAGTCCCTTCATGTCGGGAAACTTTTCATTCGTGAGGATCTCGCCGTTGGCATCGCGGCCGGCGGCGACGTCGTTGGCGCCGTTCGGTCCTTTATGCCATCCCGCTTCCCAGGCGTCGTCGATGTTGATATAGGTGTAGCCCTGCGCCGCCAGGCCGCTCTTGACCATCGCGTCGGCCGCGGCGCGGACGTGCTCGGCGGTGACGTTGCCGCCCCAGACGTTCCATGAATTCCATCCGAGCGGCGGCGTCAGCGCGAGCGCGTTCTCGCCGCCGACGATGGTCAACGTGCCCGAGGTTTTGCCTTTGGGATTCGACACCGTGATCTCAACCGGCGTGCGGCCGGCGCTGGCGAGCGAACCAGTGATCCATCCGGTCTTCGCGTCGAGCTTCAACC
>JBKPSE010000575.1:0-8816 GCA_046765855.1 Acidobacteriota bacterium
GCTGATGCTCTCGAACGGTCAGCGCATCGACGGCATGGTCCGCGTGCAGCGCCCGGCAGGGCGCGATCGGGTCAGCGACTGGCTGCGGCAGCAGGAGATGTTCCGTTACGTGGAAGCCGCGGATGTCACGCTCATCGTCAACGCCGCGCACATCGTTGCCATCACGGAGGTACCCGGACCTTGAGCGAGACCACCCCACTGATCGATCAACTGTTCGCCGCGATGGTCAAGCTTGGCGCCTCAGACCTGCACCTGTCGGTCGGGTCGCCGCCGATGGTGCGCAAGGACGGCCACATGCAGGCGCTCGACGCGGCGGCCGGCGCGTTGAGCGCCCAGGACGTGGTGCAGCTGCTGGCGCCGATCATGCCGGAGAAGAACCGCAAGGAGTATGCGGAGCGGCACGACACCGATTTCGCCTACGAAATCCAGGGACTGGCGCGCTTCCGCTCGAACGTCTTCGCAGACCGGCGCGGTCCCGGCGCGGTGTTCCGCGTCATCCCGTCGAAGATTCTCACCGCGGAACAGCTCGGCCTGTCGCCGCACATTCTCAATCTGTGCTCGTTGAACAAGGGCCTCATCCTCGTGACCGGTCCGACCGGATCCGGCAAGTCGACGACGCTGTGCGCGATGATCGACCACATCAACCGGACGCGGCCCGACCACATCATCACGATCGAAGATCCGATCGAGTTCGTACACGAGAATCAGAAGTGCCTGATCAATCAGCGTGAGGTCCGGACGCACACCGACTCGTTCAAGGACGCGCTGCGGGCGGCGCTTCGCGAGGATCCGGACATCATTCTCGTCGGCGAGCTGCGCGATCTCGAGACCGTCGCGATCGCGATCGAGACGGCGGAGACGGGGCATCTCGTCTTCGGCACGCTTCACACCACCACCGCCGCGTCAACCGTCGACCGCGTGATCGATCAGTTCCCGTCCGACCGGCAGGCGCAGATCCGCATCATGCTGTCGGAATCGCTGAAGGGGGTGATCGCGCAGACACTCTGCCGCAAGATTGGCGGCGGCCGCATCGCGGCCCTCGAGGTGCTGATTGCGACGCAGGCGGTGAGCAATCTGATTCGCGAAGCCAAGACCTTCCAGATTCCCTCGATCATGCAGGTGAACAAGGCGAACGGCATGGTCAGCCTCAACGACGCCTTGATGGAGTTGGTCACGAAGAAGCTGGTCGAGCCCGCGGAGGCCTACGCCAAAGCGGTCGACAAGACCGGCTTTGACGCCGCGCTCAAGCGCGTCGGCATCAACCTGCCTGCCGCCGCCGATTCAAAGGCCGCACCCAAACCCGCTGGCACTCCCGTCTGATCGCCGATCCCGTCTGTCGCGGCCTCTCGGATCAAGCGTGACGGCGCGCCGCCTGGATTGCTCCGAGCGCGGCTGTCGTCCGGGACACTACAATAGACGGCTATGGCAGCGTTGATCGAAGCGATCGAGATCAAGCGGAAGATGTATTCCGAGCATGAGGGGGCGCCGTATCACTGTCTGGACGTCGAAGTGTCGCGGCCGACCGCGCGCGGCGGTCCGACGCTGGTACGCATCAAGATGCGCAATCTGCTCACCCGCGCCGTCTTCGACAAGACCTTCAAAGCGGCGGAGAAGTTCGCCGAACCGGATCTGGAGATGGTCGACGCGATGTTCCAGTACAGCGACAGCGCCGGTTATCACTTCATGGATCAGGAAACGTTCGACACGATGACGCTGGCGGCGGACGTCGTCGGCGACGATCGCTTCCTGCTCGTCGACAACGTCCTGGTGCAGGTGCAGAAGTTCAACGGCAGCCCGATCGGTCTGCAGTTCCCGCCGCACATCGAGCTGACGGTCACCTCGACCGAGCCTGGCGTTCGCGGCGACACCGCCAGCGGCGGCGTCACCAAGAATGCGACGCTCGAAACCGGCCTCGAGATCCGCGTCCCTCTCTTCATCAAGGAAGGCGAGAAGGTGAAGGTTCACACCGAGACGCGCGAGTTCGCCGGAAGGGCCTAGAAGCGCAGGCGGAATCCTATCGCTGCGCTCCTGCCGTTCACGGCCGACGCCCCTTTCGGCAGCGGCGAACCCGGCCGGATGTAGATTGCCGTGCGCCCCGAGTTCAGCGCGTCGATGCCGGCGCCAATCAGCGCGCCGAGGCCCGCTTCGACGGCCGCCATCGGAATGCACTCCGCCCCCGCTCCCCAGCTCGCGCAGGACAGCGCGGTCACACCGGCCATGATGCCGGCGCCGATGGCCGCGCCGTTCTTGAGCGAGTCGCCGCGCGCCTCGATCCGCAGCACGCGCTCGATCGGCATCTCGATCCGCCGGTTGTCCGACGTCAGAACCGAGAGCGAGTCTTTGCTCAAGTCGACAATCCGTCCGCGCACGATTTCACCGGAGTTCGACTGCGTGATCCAGACCTGCTTGAACGGATCCTGCGCGGCCGCGGGCGCGGCGAGCAGGCAAAGCACCGGCAAGACGGCAAGCGTTCTCATGTGTCCCCTCGGTTCACAAGGCGCAGTCCGCCGCCGGATAGGCTCACCGGCTGCGTGCTCAGAGCGGGAGGGAAGGCGCGCGAGAACGCGCGGCTCGCATCGAACGGCTTCGACAGGCTAGCGACGCAGTACCACGCCGACCGAGGCGACCATGTAGCGCAAGCTCGCCTTGCCGCTCAATTCATCGAGCGCCGGACGCTCGGTCGTGTGCAGCGTGCTGTAGTAGCGCAGATCGAAGCGCACGCCGACACCTTGCGAGAGAAACCCGATCGCGCCGCCGCCGACGTTGAAGCCGGCAAGATTGGCGTGAATGTCGATGACCGACGTCGCCAGCGCCGCTTTGTCGTTCTCGCTGGCGCGGATCAGCCCGAATCCTCCGGAGACGAACGGCCGCAGGAAGTACTCGGTAAATTTCCGCGGCGCCGTCACCACCACATTGCCCATCAGAACCGTGACGCGGCTGTTGGTGATGAACTTGCCGTCGTCAGCCTGAAAGAACCCGGGCGTCAGAGTCGCGATCGCCTCCGCGCCGATGATTCCCTTCGACAGCCAGGTGCCCGCAATGCCCAGGGTGCTGTGGATCTCGCCGCTGCCGATGTCAGGGTCCACCAGCGTCGTCTTCCCGGCGAACGTCAGGCCGATCATGGGCGTGACATGCCACTCCGCGCGCGCGGGGACCGCGGCAGCAATCACGCAGAGACAGCAGAGCGCCGCGGTTCGCACCATGCGAACCTTAGAACGTGAGTTTGAGGAACAGGCTGGCAAAGACCGACTTCGTCACGTCGCCCGCTGGCAGATTGAACGGCGCGCTCAGGCCATCGCTGTTGGCGAGCAGAATGAACGTGACGTTGCGCGACGGGATTTTGAGGATCAACGAGGAATACGCGTTCGGCACCAGTCCGAAGTGCCAGACCAGACGCTCGCCGCGATAGTCCTGCACGAACCAGCCGAGGCCCATCGGCACGGGTGCGCCGCTGCGATCGACAGCCGGCGTCCATGCGGCCGCGAGTGTTTCCGGGCGCAGCAGGACGCTCTGTTCCGACTCGAGCTCGGGGTCGTGCGTGAATCTGAGTTCTCTGTCGAGACGGCTGAGATCGCGAACCGTCGAGACCAGGCCCCCGGATGCCGTCATGGGCAGGATAGGCAGTTCGCTGCGCTCGACGCGCGTGCGGCCCGACACCTTGTAGGGTACCGCCACGCGTGCAAGGATTTTCCGATAGCGCTCGAGATCCTCGGAGTCGAACAGTCCTTCCGGCAACGGCAGCTCCGCAGCAATCAGGTCGGTGCCCGGCACCGAGTCGCGCATGGCGAGGCGATTGAGGATGCGATGCGCGACGCTCTTCCTGTACGGCTGCGACAGCGCACACCATTCCATCAGCGAAGTCAGCGCCGCGTAGCGTTCCGGACTGTAGAGGAACGGATCTCTGGCCCCGGCGGGCGTCTGATGACTGAGCAGCCCCCGCAGGGTCGCCTCCGGTTCCGGCGACGTCAACCCGTAGCGCGAGAACGGCTCGTCGAGACCAATCCGCCGGATCTCGACGCACTGCAGCAGCAGGACCGCCGCCAGCGTGCCGCTCATGTCGCCGACGACATACGGCGTGTCGGGCGTTGCCCGCTCGCGCGTCGAGACATTCGCGAAGCCGTAGCCCTTTTCCCAGACCACGTCGCCGTCGGCAATTACGGCCGCGGACATGCCGGGAATCCCCGCCTGTTGCCGCAGCGGCTCCAGATACGTATCGAGCAGCGGCAGCGCGCCGCCAGGAGAGACGATGGAATGCTGCTGTGCCGAGGTGACCGCGATTGCGGCGGCAGCGATCGCAACGGCCGCGAGCAAGGCGAGCGGAGTTCGCGAATGCCGGGTCATCGCCTTATCTGATGAACGTGAACTTCGCGAAGCCCATGGCATCGTCTCCCTGCCAGGGCCAGACGAAGGCGTTGCTGCGCGGAGAGGCGTTGGCGCGGACGCGAACGTAGTAATCCGCGTTCGGTTCGAGCGCCGCGCCACGGAACAACGAAAGACGGGCGAAATCGCGCGTCAGCGCGCTCCAGGCCACGTCTTCCTTGTCGGTCTTGTCGGCGAACTCGATATGGCCGTCAACCGCGCGCGAGAAGTGATACTCGCGCGTCAACGTGTCGTAGCGGACGGTCGCGGTGACCACGGCCGAGGCAATCGTGCGATCGAGCCACACAGCGGAACTGCGGCGCAGGTCCACCTTGTAGACGAACTTGATGGTCAGCCCGCTGTGAATTGCCGCGCGAATCTCGTCGGTCAGCGATTCGTCCAGCTTGAACGAAACCAGCACCTCGCCGTCACGCGGAAGCGGCACGACCTGAAGATTCTGCCCGGGACCGGCGAGTGCGGGCGCAGCAATGAGCGCAAAGAGGAAAAAGAGGAACAGCCGCCTGAACATGAAAGTGGCCCAGCCATGATACCCCTACTGCTCGAACCGGTCCATTACTTTATAGGGGATTTCCCCGAACGGCGGCAGATCAGCCTGCCGGATGATGTCCAGCAATCCGGCGCGATCGTGAAATTCACTGCGATCGCGATCGATGAGGACCGTGTTCGGGTAGAGCGGCGCGAGGCGTCTGAACTCGGCGTCAATGAGGCGGAATCGGCGCACCATGTTCTCGACGCTCTCGAAGGGCCGGTTGCGCTGGCGGATGTGTTTGTCGATGGTCGCCGCGCTGGACGTGAGGACGATGACGCGGTCGGGTTTCCAGGCGTCGCCGATCGCGAGCACCTTCCGCAGTTCGTCATGGCACTCGACCGGATACTCCGCGATGTGCGCCTCGAGCGTTATCTGCGCCCCTTCGAAGAAGATGACCTTGCCGTCTCGATCGTGATCGGCCGCATCGCGATAGTTCGCGTCATACAGGCGCGCGAAGTATGCGGTCACGCCGACGGGGTTGCGTCCGGCGTCGATGTCCTCGAGCACGCGCGAATCCCAAACGCCCTTCTCCCCTTCTCCATACGACCCGTTGTGATACAGGTCTCCGAGCTGGCGCACCAACGTGCTCTTGCCGATGCCCGGACCGCCGACAATCGCAACCCGCATGCCCCAGCGAGGGTATCATTCGCGCGCATGCAGCTGCGCGGCGCGCTCTTCCTCCTGCTTGCAGGCGTTCTTCTGCCCTGGCAGCGCTCGACAGCCCCTCCCGAACCGGTGGGTGCCGTCCCGTCAGCGCGACAGCTCGCCTGGCACGCGCTGGAGTTCTACGGCTTCATTCATTTCACGGTGAATACGTTCACCGACAAGGAATGGGGGTACGGAGACGAACGGGAAGACATTTTCAATCCCACCGCGTTCGACGCGCGCCAGTGGGTGGCGACCGCACGCGCGGCCGGCATGAAGGGCCTGATCCTGACGGCGAAGCATCACGACGGATTCGCTCTGTGGCCGAGCCGCTTCACCGAGCATTCCGTCAAGCGCAGCGCCTGGAAGCACGGCAGCGGCGACGTCGTCGGCGAGCTCGCGCGCGCCTGCAGGGAAGCCGGATTGAAGTTCGGTGTCTACCTGTCTCCATGGGATCGCAATCACGCGGAGTACGGACGTCCTGCCTACCTTCAGTACTATCGCGAGCAACTGCGCGAACTGCTCACGCAATACGGGCCGATCTTCGAGGTGTGGTTCGATGGCGCGAACGGCGGCGATGGCTACTACGGCGGCGCTCGTGAGCGGCGGCGCATCGACGGCGCGTCCTATTACGACTGGCAGAACACGTGGGACCTCGTAAGAAGGCTGCAGCCCGAGGCGGTGATGTTCAGCGATGTCGGACCGGACGTGCGTTGGGTGGGCAACGAGCGCGGCGTTGCGTTCGAGACGTCATGGAATCCAATCACGCTGACCGGCTTCTATCCGGGCCATCCCGATTACACGCATATCGCCGCAGGCGCACCTGACGGGGCTCGCTGGGTGCCGCCGGAAGTGGACGTCTCCATCCGTCCTGGCTGGTTCTACCATCCGGCCGAAGACGACAAGGTCAAGAGCGTCGAGAAGCTCACCGAAATCTACGAGCAGTCGGTCGGCCGCGGCGCCAACCTGCTTCTGAACATTCCACCCGATCGGCGCGGTCTCATTCCCGAGATCGACGCGTCACGATTGCGTGAGTTCGGGCGCGTCATTGCCGACACCTATCGGGACGATCTGGCGCGCAAGGCGACGGTGACCGTATCGAACTTTCGCGGCCGCGACAGCCGGTTCGACGGAACGCGCCTGAACGACGGCGATCCCCGGACGTATTGGGCGACTGACGATGCAGCGGTGACGGCGACAATCGATCTCGAATGGCCGCAACCGGAGACAGTGGGTCGCGTCGTCATACAGGAAGCAATCGCGCTCGGCCAACGCGTGGAGGCATGGGAAGTCGCGGCGGAACAGAACAGTCGTTTCATTACCGAAGCCGTGGGCACCACCATCGGGCGTAAGCGGATCGTACCGTTCACTCCACTGCAGACGCGCCGCCTTCGCATCGTGATCTCCAAGGCGCGTGCGTGTCCCGTCGTATCGAGCGTGTCCGCCTACGCGCGCTAGGCCTCGGCGCGCAGGGTTTCGGCCGGATCGACTCTCGCGGCGCGGCGCGCGGGTTGATATGCCGCCAGCGCGCTCGCAGCCAGCACGGTGACCAGTCCAACCGCAAAGGGCGCCGCGTCGAGCAGCGACACCGCGTCGAGCTGCACGAAGGAGCTGAGCGCCTTCAGCGCGCTCGCAGCCAGGACGAGGCCGGCGGCGGCGCCAACGCCGGCAAGCCGGAGGGACTGCCGCAGGATCAGGCCGACGACCGCACGCGCCGGAGCGCCGAGCGCCATGCGGATGCCGATCTCGCGCGTACGCTGACTCAACATGTAGGACAGCACGCCGTACAGTCCCGAGATGCTGAGGAGGAGCGCCACCGCGCCGAGCAGCCCGCCGACCCACGCCGCCGCGCGCAGCGGGTACACCTGTACGGCGCGAATGTCGTTCATGGGAACGACCTCGAACGTTTCCGGATCGTAGCCAAGGCGGCGGAAGGTTTCCCGGATCGTTTCCGGACGAAAGGCTGCCGCACGCGGCACGATCAGCATCGCGTCAGCGCGGGTGTCGCTCGCGTTCAACGGCAAATACACCTGTCCGTCGTCCTTGCCTTCCATCATCATGCCGCTGACGACATCGGGCACGGTGCCGATTACCGTCACGTTCCTGCGATCGGCCAGATCGTCGGCGCGCTGCTCCGAACGTTCGAAGCGGATGGTCTGTCCGATCGGATCGGCGCCCGGCCAGAACGCCGAGGCAGTGGCGTCGCTGACGACCGCCACGTGCGATCCGCTACGGAGCTCGTCGGACCGGAACATGCGCCCTCGCGTGAGCGGGATTTGCAACACGTCGAAGTACTCCGGCGAGACGAAGCGGTAGCGCGTTCGCTGCAGTCGCGACGTCCCGCCCGGTCCGGCAGGCGCGAAGTGGGTGTTGAAGAGCGGATTGCCGTCGGTTACGGCAAGGGTCGCGATCAGTGGATCCTGCTTCAGCGCTTCGGCGGCACGCGACAGCGCACCCGGCACGTCGCCTCGCACGTTGATCGAATACACGCCGGCAGTGCGATATCCAAGATCGATGGCGCCGACTGACTTGAAGTTGCGCGCGAGCACGAGGGCACAGACCACGAGAAGAATCGACAGGGCCACCTGAGCGACGACCAGGGCGCTGCGGGTTCTCGACGCCTCCCGTGTGCCGCTGCGCTGCCCTTGCAGCGCCGCGGTCAGCGGCTGCCGCGAGGCGTGCAGCGCCGGCAGCAGCGCGAACACGAGCGTTCCGGCAGTGGCGGCGGCAAGCGCGAACAGGAACACTCGGTAGTCGAGCGGCATCGGCGGGATGCGGAGCAACGCCGCAAGCGAGGGCGGCAGCGTCGAAAAAAGCGCGACCGTCGCGGCGCGCAGCAGCCATGCAGCGAAGGCCAGCGCCGTCGCGGCAGCCAGCACGGCGACGAGCAGACCTTCGGTGAGCAGCTGCCGCACGATACGCCCGCGGCTGGCGCCGAGGGAGAGGCGTACCGAAATCTCTCGCTGGCGCGCGACCGCTCGCGCCAGCATCACGTTCGAGACGTTCGCGCACGCGGTGACCAGCACGAGAACGAAGGCAGCGAACACTGGCGCCAGCACGGCAATCAACTCCCATGTCAGGCGCGTCGGAGTGGCGTTCGGCTGCAGCACAGCGCGTACGTCGCGAGGGGGCACGTTGACCGGCGCGGCGCGCGCCGCAACCGCGGCGAGCTGCGCCGCAATCTGGGCCGGCTGGCGATCCGGCGGCACGCGGACGGTGATCTCCACAGGTCGAGGCCGATCGTTGCTCGGCGGCACGCCGA
>JBKPSE010000576.1:0-5439 GCA_046765855.1 Acidobacteriota bacterium
AGTGAAGTCGATGGTCTACACCGATTACTTCGTCAAAGGCACGCAGCCCACGTCGATCTGTCCCGTCCATCAGACGATGTTTGCCGATGCCGTTCCGACGATACCGGCATCGGTGGCGCCAGCACCTGTCGATCGTGCGACCCTGCCGGCGCCGTCCGCGCAGGGAACGTCCGGCGTCGCCGCGCAGCCCCCGATCACCGGCGGCACCGTCGAGAGCAAGGACAAGGCCGAGCCACAGCCGCAGAAGAAGAAGGGGTTCTGGCGGCGCATCTTCGGCGGCGGTGGCGACAAGCCGAAGGACAAAAAGGGCGGCGGTGGCGCGTGATAGATTGGCATCAGCCTCATGCCTTTCCGCGCGATCACCGGTCACCGGCCGCTGCTCGAGCTGCTGGCCCGCGCGGTGGCGCGCGGCGCACTGCCGCCCAGCCTGATCTTCTCGGGTCCGGCCGGCATCGGTAAACGGCTGACCGCTGTGGCGCTGGCGCAGGCCCTCAACTGCGCGCGGCCGGAATCGTTCGCCGACGGGGTCGACGCCTGCGGCACGTGCCCATCCTGCACCCGCATCGCGCGCGGCGTCCACGCCGACGTGCTGGTCGTCGAACCTGGCGACTCGGGCGCCATCAAACTCGATCAGGTGCGTGACGCGATCGATCGGACGGCGTTCCGTCCGTTCGAAGGCAAGCGGCGCGTTGTCGCCATCGATGACGCGGACATGCTCAACGTCGAAGCGCAGAACGCCTTGCTCAAGACCCTCGAGGAGCCGCCGTCGGCGTCGGTGTTCGTGCTGATCACCGAGCGTCAAGACATCCTGCTGCCGACGGTGCGATCCCGATGCCACCGGCTGCGCTTCGCGCCGCTCGCGCCGGGCGACGTTGCCGACGTGCTGATGCGCCATCACGGCATGAACGCCGCCGAAGCGCATGCCGCTGCAGCTGCGGCGGACGGCAGCATCGGCCGCGCCATCGACGGCACCGCCGAAGCAGCGATCGAAGCGCGCGAGGCGGCCGCGCGGCTGCTGCAGGGGACCGCCGCGTCCAGCGATCCGCGCCGCCGTCTCGACGGCGCCAAGGCGCTGGTCGGCGGCGCCGGCGACCGCGACGAGTTGTCGCGCCGGCTGCTCGCGTTGTCGTCGCTGTTGCGCGACATCGGGCTGTTGAACGCCCGCGCCGACGACCGAGCGCTTGCCAACGCGGACCTCAAGCCGCAGCTTCAGGCGCTGCTGCGATCGTACGATGGCGATCGGGCGCTGCATGCGTTCTCCGCGGTCGACCGCGCCTTGTGGGCGCTCGACCGCAATGCCAGTCCCAAGATCGTCGCCGACTGGCTGGCGCTGAACATCTGATGGCCGACTCCCGCTTCGTCAGCGTCAAATTCACGCCGGTGGGACGCACCGTGTCCTTTCTGCTGCCCGATTTGCAGATCGAAGGATTGACTCCAGGCGAACAGGTGGTAGTTACCGGCATGGAAGGACCGGCCCTGGGCACGGTGACGCGCACTGCGCCGCAAGTTGCCGAACGGCGAGAGCCCGCGGCTGATTCGACCCAGGTGGTCGTGCGCCGCGCGACCAGAGATGATGTGGTGCAGCGGCTGCGGCAACAGCAGCGCGAGCAGGAAGCGCAGCGGGTGGCGCAGTTGAAAATCCGCGAGCGTGGGCTGGCGATGAAATTGACGCGCGTCGAGCACGTGTTCGACGGCTCGCGGCTCATCTTCTATTACACCGCCGACACCCGCGTCGATTTCCGCGAGCTGGTGCGCGACCTTGCCGCGCATTTCCGGATGCGCATCGAGATGCGCCAGATCGGCGTCCGCGACGAAGCCAAGATGCTCGGCGGCTACGGGTCGTGCGGGCGCCCGCTGTGCTGCACGACCTGGCTGCGCTCGTTCGAGCCCGTGTCGATCAAGATGGCGAAGCAGCAGCAGCTCAGCCTGAATCCCTCGAAGCTGTCCGGTCAATGCGGCCGTCTGAAATGCTGCCTGCGCTACGAACTGCCGAACGGGGAAGGGGTCACGCACGCCGGCTGCGCCGACCACGGCGGCTGCTCGAATCCTACCGGTTGCGGCAACTGCGGCGCCGAAGGTGGCTGCGGCTCCTGCGGGCACCATGGCTAAGCCCCGCGTGGGCATAACCGTCGGCGATCCCGCCGGCATCGGTCCGGAAATCTCACGGAAGGCGGCGGCGGATCCCGCAGTCCTCGAAGCCTGCCATCCGATTCTCTACGGTCCGCACGAGCCGCACGCTCTGGCGGCATTCACGCCTGGCCGCGTCTCTGCGGACGCGGCTCGCGCTGCGCTCGACGCGATCAAGACCGCGGTCATCGACGTGCAGTCCGGCAAGCTCGACGCAATCGCCACCGCGCCTATCAATAAGGAGGCGTTCGCGCTAGCGGACATTCCTTTCAAGGGGCACACAGACCTGCTCGGCGCGCTCACCAACGACGGTCCGGCGGTGATGATGTTTTACTCCGAACCGCTGCGTGTGGTGCTGGCTACCGTTCATGTCGCGCTGGCGAGCGTGCCGCGGCTGCTCACCCCGCAGCTGCTCGACTTTCTCATCGATCTGACCGCCAAGGAGCTGCCGCGCTTTGGCTACTTCCGGCCGCGCATCGCGCTCGCCGGACTGAACCCGCACGCGGGCGAGCATGGAGTGATCGGCGCGGAGGACGAACAGGTGCTTCGGCCCGCCGTCGATCGCGCGCGCAAGGATCGCGGGATCGACGTGACCGGACCGTGGCCCGGCGACACCGTCTTCGGACGCGCGGCGCGCGGGGAATTCGACGTCGTGATTGCCTGCTATCACGATCAGGGTCTGATTCCGGTCAAGCTCTTGGCATTCGGCAAGGCGGTCAACGTGACCCTCGGCCTGCCGCTGATACGCACCTCCGTCGATCACGGCACGGCATTCGACATTGCCGGCAGGGGAATCGCCGATCCATCGAGCCTGATCGAAGCAATCCGTCTCGCCGCCCGGCTGGCTGCGGCCGCGCCAGGCGTCGGCTGATGCGCGGGCGCGCCCTTCTCGCGCCAGCGGTCGGACTCGCGCTGGTGGCGTTCTACTGCGTGCTCGGTCTGCTCATTCTCGATCCGGACGCGGTCTACTCAGGTGATATCGGCGTCAAGTTCGTTCAGGCGCGTGCGCTCGCCTCTCATCACTTCACATCGCTGGCCATCCGGTATCCGGGTGAGGTGATCGACGCCGAGCGTCTGTTCTTCCCCATACGTCCGCCGTTCGTGATGAGCACGGGCGGCGAAGTGCAGGCGATCTTCCCTCCCGCAGCCGCTTTGATTCAGGCTGCAGCAGTCAGCGCGACCGGCATCGTCGGGCTGGTTCTGATCTCGATCGTGTCGTCCGCCGTCGTACTCTGGGCGGCGGCCCGCATCGCCGATCCGCGCGATCGCACCGCGTTGCTGGTTCTGCTTGGTTTGGGATCGCCGTTGTGGTTTTTCGCGGTGAGCGGATGGGAACATGCCGCGGCCATTGCCTGTTCGTCCGCGGCGTTCGCCGTGGCCATTGCCGGTGATTCGATCGCGGACGCCTGCGCTGCCGGTGCGCTGCTCGGCATCGGCGCGACGCAACGCGATGAAGTGATTCTGTTGATGCCCGGCATGCTGTTGGTCCTCTGGCTGCTGCGCCGATCCTGGCGTCCGCTGATGGTCGCCGCTGCTGCGACGATGCTGGTACTGTTTGCCGCGGCTGCCGTCGATGTCTGGTGGTTCCATCGGCCTGCCGCTGCGCATCTTCGCCATGCGGTGCACCTGCTGCAGTCGGCGCTTCGCGTGACGAGCGAACCCAATCCCGACCTGCCCGAGCTCGCACCTTTCACCGCACGACAGCGATACGAGACGGTGGTGCAGTATTGGCTCCTCGGCTACGGACGGGATCCATGGATCGGCGGATTCATCGGAGCGCTGATCGCCGCTCTCGCAATCCGCTGGAGGACCGCGTTCTCGGCAGGACTGCTCCTTTGGCTCGCGGCCGTGCTCGGTCTGGCGCTGCTCGATTTTCGCGAGGTGGCGACGGCGCCGAAATGGCTCGCCGGCATGCAGCGCGTCTCTCCGTTTCTCGCCTGTGCGTTGCTGCCCGCGCCGCGTGGCGTGGCGCGCGGACCGCTGCACCGTGCCCTGCTGCTCACGGCGCTGGCCTACGTGCTGCTTGCCTATGCGGGCGTGGACACGACCGGAGGAAAGTCACTCGGACCGCGTCTGCTGCTGCCCCTGTTTCCGCTTCTATCCGTTCCCGCGGTCGCCGCCATTCGCGAGTACTCCACCGCCGTGAACCGTGTCGATCGCGCGATTGGTGGCGTCGGGATGACCTTGGCGGCCGTCGCCGTCGGCATCCATACCTTCGGGACCATACCTGCGTATGTCGGCCGCAATCGTGACGACGCGAGCGCGATCGAGGCGGTCCGCGCTTCCCCGGAGCGCGTCGTCGTCGTGGACGACGTGTTCACCGCGCAGTTGATGTTCCCGCTGTATTACAGGAAGATCATCATGCTTGCCGACGAGCCCGGGCGCGCATCCGACCTGGCCGGACGCCTTGTCCGGCAGCGCATCGGCAGCGTGCTGCTCGTCTCGCGGCAGGATACGCCGGCGGTGCAGCTGTCCCCTTTGACGCGTGCAGCGGTCGAGCGCAAGGGGCGGATGACGATCGAGCGCTGGCAGCGGTAATCACATGAAGAGCGAGCGCGAAAAAGCGCAGAAGATCGTCGCCGACAACCGCAAGGCGCATCACGACTACCACCTGCTCGAGACCTTCGAGGCCGGCGTCGCGCTGCTCGGCACAGAGGTCAAGTCGATTCGCGAAGGCGGCGCGAACCTGCGCGACAGCTTCGCGCGCATCGAGGGTGGAGAGATCTGGATCTACAACGTGCATATTCGCGCCTACAGCAACCGCGGATACAGCGACCACGAGCCCACCCGCAAACGGAAGCTGCTGCTGCACCGCCGCGAGATCCGCAAACTGATCGGCAAGACGGTCGAGAAGGGGATGACGCTCGTGCCGACGCAGATGTACTTCAAGGACGGCCGCGTGAAGATCTCCTTGAGTCTGGCGAAAGGCAAGAAGGCGCATGACAAGCGCGAAACGATCAAACGGCGCGAGACCGAGCGCGAGACGCGGGCGGCGGTGAAGGAAAGACGATAAACTAGGCGCTCATATGAAAAGCAGTCGCGCGGTCCTGACCGCGGTCGTCATTGTCATTGTCGCCATCGCCGGCTGGTGGCTGTTCCGCCGCAACGGCGTGGAGCGGATCGATCTGCTGTCCATCTACGATCAGGCACAGAAGCAAGGCGGCGAATACGCGGTCATCGACGCGACGCTTGCCGGAGAAACCAAGAAAGCGATCGCCGCTCCGCCCAACGGCCGCATCATCTTCAAGGTCCGCATTCCTGACGATGGCTGGTTGAAGTTGTCGCTCGGAGTGAAGCCGGAAGCGTGGGAGA
>JBKPSE010000577.1:0-5314 GCA_046765855.1 Acidobacteriota bacterium
ACCAGCACCTGCAGCACCACCAGCACCTGCAGCACCACCAGCACCACCAGCACCTGGAGCACCTCCAGCACCCTTAGCACCCCCAGCACCTGCACTCTTGGCACCCTCTGCACCCTTGGCACCAGCACCTTTAGCACCCAACGCACCTTCAGCACCGTCAGCACGTCTCTGTCGAAGATAGTCCCCATACCCTCCGACGTACTCGACGACGCGTCCTTCTCCTTCGAACGCAACCGTGCTGGTCACGACGCGATCGAGAAAGACACGGTCGTGAGACACGAGCAGCACCGTCCCGGAAAAGTCGCTGACCAGCTCCTCGAGCAGCTCCAGCGTCTCGATGTCCAGATCGTTGGTCGGCTCGTCGAGCACGAGCAGATTGGCCGGACGCGAGAAGAGTCGCGCCAGGAGCAGCCGGTTGCGCTCTCCGCCCGACAGCGACTTGACCGGCGACTGCGCCCGTTCTTTGGGGAAGAGAAAGTCCGCGAGGTAGCCCAGCACGTGGCGCGGCTGCCCGTTGATGACGACGGTTTCGTTGCCGTCGTTGACGGTGTCGATCACCGTCTTCTCCGGATCGAGTTGCTCACGCTGCTGATCGAAGTAGGCCGGCTGCAGCCGTGTGCCGCGGCGGATCTCACCCTCGTCGGGCTCGAGCTCCCCGACCAGCAGCTTGAGCAGCGTCGACTTTCCCGATCCGTTTGGTCCAATCAGCCCGACACGATCGCCGCGGAAGATCCGCTGCGAAAAGTCTTTGATGATTGGCGTGCCGCCGAAGCTCTTGCTGACGTGCTTCACCTCGAACACCAGCTTGCCGGACGTCTCTGACGCGTCGACGCCCATTCGAACGTCGCCGAGATGGTCCCGCCGCGCCGCGCGTTCGGCACGCAGCTTCATCAGATCGCGGACACGCCCTTCATTGCGCGTGCGCCGAGCCTTGACGCCCTGGCGCAGCCAGGCCTCCTCCTGCGCAAGCTTCTTGTCGAGCCGCTCGAGATCGCGCGCCTCGTTCTCGAGCGCGGCCGCCTTCTTTTCGAGATAGGACGGATAGGATCCCGGCCACGACGTCAGCCGGCCTCGATCGAGCTCGACGATCCGCGTTGCCAGAGCCGAGAGGAACGCGCGGTCGTGAGTGACGAACAGAATGGCGCCGGTGAACTGCGCGATGAAATTCTCAAGCCAGCGGATCGCATCGATGTCGAGATGGTTGGTCGGCTCGTCGAGGAGCAACAGATCCGGCTGCGACACCAGCGCTTTGCCGAGCAGCGTGCGCCGGCGCCATCCGCCCGACAGCTCCCGCACGGGGCGGTGCGCCGGCAAGCCCAGACGCGAGATCACGAGCTTGATCTTCTGCTCCTCGCGCCAGCCCTCTTCCGCCTCGAGGTCGATCAGCGGCCCGAGGCCGCGCGCGATTTCGTCGTGCACGGTGCGCCCGCCGGCTTCCCCGTCCGCTTGCGCACTGGAGTCCTCCGGCGCATGGGCGGACTGATCGAGCCGCGAGATTCGCAAACCGGGCTCCCGCCAGACATTGCCGGCATCGAGCGGAATCTCGCCGGCAATGGCTTTCAGCAGCGTCGACTTGCCGCTGCCGTTGCGCCCGATCAGCGCGATGCGCTCGCCTGAATCGATGCGCAGGTCGGCGTCCTCGAACAACGGCAAATGTCCGAACGCGAGGCTCGCCTGCTGGAGGTGAAGGATCGGCACCGGCGGCGTTAGAGGAGACGGCGCGCCAGCACTGCCCACACCGCGTGGGCGAGGCGACGCCGATCGTGGCGGGCGATTTCCCCGCACCAGAATTCGCCGCTCACCACTTCACACGACGCGGGGACGTCGCCGCGCTCGAGCGGCGCCTTGTGTTCTTCGGCGTAGCGCGCCAGTGTCGCCTGCGACGGACGCGCCGTATTGACGATGACGACGTCGATGGGGCGTTGGATCGTGCGCTCCAGCGTGCGCACCGCGGTGCCGGCGGTGAAGCCGATCATCCCGCGCCCTTCGGTCAGCAGATTGGTGACGAGGACGAGCGGTCCCTTGACGCGCCGCAGCGCCTCGGGCGCCCCCTTGACCAGGAAGATTGGCAGGAGGCTCGTATAAAAGCTCCCCGGACCGATGATCGCCGCCTCGAACCTCGCGATCGCCTCCGCGGCGGCAGGCAGGATGTGGACTTCGGGCTCGAGCCACAACCGCGTCACCCCGTGGCCGGCGTTGTGCGCCGCGTCGACTTCGACTTCACCGCGGGTGCGGCTGCCGTCGCCGTACTCGGCGCAGACGCTGGCCTGCTCGACGCTGACCGGCCACACCCGCCCGGCGCAGCCGAGCAGCGCGCGCAGACCGTCGACGGCGGCGAGGAAGTCGCCGCTGTACTGCTGCATCATCGAGAGCAGCAGGTTGCCGCCGGTATGGCCGCCGAGACGCCGGTGCTGCTCCAGGGTCGGCAGCCGTGCCAGCAGCACGCGCCGCGCCTCGCGTTCGTTGCGGGCCATCGCCAGCGCGCACTTCAACACGTCGCCGGGCGGCAGCACGCCAAGCTGATCGCGCAGCATCCCCGAGCTGCCGCCGCTGTCGAACATCGTCACCACGGCGTTCAGCGTCAGCCACGGGTTCGTCTTCAGTCCGCCGAGCAGGCTGGGCAGCCCGGTTCCGCCGCCGAAGCATCCAATGGTGAACGTCCGCAGGTCCATCGAACAGTTGATTGTAGCCCGTGGCTATAATCGGCGGATGCCGCATTTCACTTCCGCGCAGCAGCGCGCGGTCGAGCAGCTCGCGCACGACCTCGAAAGCGTGTTCGGTCCGCGGCTCGAGTCGCTCGTCGCCTATGAAGGGCACCAGGGAGATGGCTCGATTCACTCGTGCCTGCTCGTCAGCGGATTGTCGTTCCGTGACCTCACCCAGTGCCTGCCGTTCACCGAGCGCTGGTATGCGCGCGCCATCGCCGTCCCGCTGATGCTCTCTGCCGACGAGTTGCGCCGGACGATCGACATCTTCCCGCTCGAGTACGCGGCGATCACCGCGGACTACGCGGTCGTGCGCGGCCACGACCCGTTCGCCGGCATGTCCGTGCCGGTCGAGGACGTGCGCCGCGCCGTCGAAGGGCTTGCCAAGAGCCACCTGATTCACCTGCGCGAGGGCTTCCTCGAATCGCATGGGGAAACGACGCGGATCGCGCAGCTGATCACGGCCTCGGCGGCGCCGCTCCGCGCGCTGCTCGTGCACATCGCGCGGCTGCCCGACGCCGGGAATGGTGCGCTGGGCAACAGCATGCCGTCCGACGACTCGCTGGCGTCGATGGCCGAACAGCGCATGGGCGTCGGCGCGGCCATCGTGCGCACGGTGCTCGCCTCTTCCTCCGGCGGCCATTCCACGATCACCGATCCGAGCCACATGCTGGGAGCCTACATTCAGGCTGCGCAGCGGATCTGGGAGTACGTCGATCGGTGGAGGGCATGAGGCTGTCGACCGCCAACGCTCGAGTCCCGACTGCCAGGCGCAATTGGCGGATCGCGTGCATCTGGATCTGCGTTTTCTGGACTGCTTGGGCATTCGGTAGTTGGAAGTCGGGAGTTCTCGCCGGCCAGACAGCGATCCCGCAGCTGACCGACACGGTAAACGACTTCGCGCACGTGATTGACGAGGCGAGCCGCGCCGAGCTCGACAAACGCATCCGCGCGCTGCGTGAAGCAACCGGCGACGCGCTGGTCGTCGCCACCGTTCCCACCTACCAGCCGTACGGCAGCATCGAAGAATACGGCGTCAAGATGTTCGAGAACGGCGGCCGCGGGATCGGCGACAAGGGCAAGGACAATGGCCTGCTGATCGTCGTTGCCGTGAACGATCGCAAGGTCAAGATCGAAGTCGGCTACGATCTCGAGGGCATCATTCCGGACGGCTTCGCCGGGCAGACGATTCGCGAGGCGATTACGCCGGACTTCCGCCGCGGCGAGTACGGCGCGGGCCTGCTTGCCGGCGTCACCCGGCTGATCAACCGGATCGGCGAACAGCGCGGCGTCGCGATTCCCAACGTGCCTGCCGCGCAACCCACCGCCGCGCGCCGCGAGCGGACGCGATTCCCCTGGGTCCTGATCTTCTGGATCATCGTCATGCTGGCGATGTCGCGCCGACGGCGCCGGCGGCGCCGCTACTGGGGCGCGGGGCCGTGGAGCAACTGGTCCGGCGGCGCGGGTCCGTTCGGCGGCGGAGGATTTGGCGGCGGCGGCTTCGGCGGATTCGGCGGCGGCGGTGGAGGTTCCGGCGGCGGAGGGTTCGGCGGATTTGGCGGCGGCCGGTCCGGCGGCGGCGGCGCCTCCGGAAGCTGGTAGTTTGCATCGGCGAATCAGGAGTCGGTGATCGGGTGATCGAGGCAATCTGAGAGGAGAATCGGATGCGCAAGTCGCTACAGGCTTTGGTGCTCGCCATCGTCGCGGTCACGCTGAGCGGGTGTTCCTATAACAAGTTCACGACGCAGGAAGAGGCGATCAAGGGAGCGTGGGGAGAGGTCCAGAACCAGATCCAGCGGCGCAACGACCTGATCCCCAACCTGGTCGAAACGGTCAAGGGATTTGCTACCCACGAGGAAGCGATCCTGAAGGAGATCGCCGATTCCCGAGCGAGGCTGCTGGCGGCGAAATCGCCGGAAGAGACCATCGCCGCCGCCAACCAGCAGTCCTCGGCGCTCGGGCGGCTGCTTGCGGTCGTCGAGAACTATCCCAACCTCAAGGCGAACGAACAGTTCAACCGTCTGATGGACGAGCTCGCCGGCACCGAGAACCGCCTGGCGACCGCGCGAATGCGGTATAACGAGCGCATCCAGGAGTACAACACCACGCGGCGCAGGTTCCCCAGCAACATGACGGCGAAGGTTTTCGGCTTCAAGGAATATCCGTACTATGAGGCACCCCCATCGTCGCAGGCCGCGCCGAAGGTCGACTTCAAGAAGTAATCAAGGAGCAGCTCAGTGATCAATCGACGAACGGCTGGTATTCGCCTCGCGGCGGGACTGGTCGCCGCGGGCCTTTGCGCTTTCGGCGTCCGCGGCATGCACGCGCAAGGATTCCAGGCGCCGGCGCCGGTGACCGCGCCCATCCATCCCAGCGATGACCCGATATTGAAGCACTTCACCTGGCGATCGATTGGCCCCGCCAACATGGGCGGCCGCATCGACGATATCGCGGCAGTCGAGACGAATCCTTCGACGTTCTACGTCGGCTTTGCGACCGGCGGTCTGTGGAAGACCACGAACAACGGCACGACGTTCACGCCCGTCTTCGACGAGCAGCCGGTCACCTCGATCGGCGACATCGCCATTGCGCCGTCGAACCCCGACATC
>JBKPSE010000578.1:0-10693 GCA_046765855.1 Acidobacteriota bacterium
CTATCTCAAGTCCGAAGAGGGCTTCGGCAGCGACAAGGCTGCCGGCCTCGATGCGGTTGGACGGCTCATCGACGATGGCATTGCCGTCGCCATCAAATACGCGGTGACCCTCGAGGATCCGGCGAAGGATTCGTATCTCGACGGTCTGCTCTGGCGCGTCGATCGCACGCGCGTGATCAGCGGCATGGGGGAACGGCCGGCGATCGTGCATCTGCGCGATTTCAGGCTTGGCGGAATGACCACCGGATCGGGCTGCATCGCGCCAAGAACCTGCGGCGATTTCTATATTGCGATGCGCAGGGGCAACTGGGCCGACGCCGAAGTCCTGCGGCGCCATTTCATGCCGCTCGAAGATATGCGCGACAGCTGGGGACCCGCGCGCGTGCTTCATCACGCGACCGCGTTGTGCGGCATCGCCGACACCGGGCCGGTTCCGCCGTATGTGTCACCCTTGGCCGCGCAGCAGCTGGATCAGTTGCAGCCGATCGCGCGGCAACTGGCGGCGCAGCAATGAGCGCGCCGCGCAATCGGACCCGCAGGACGCCGGCGGACCTGCGCAGCCATCGCTGGTTCGGCCGCGAGGATCTGCGCTCGTTCGGTCACCGCTCGCGCGCCAAACAGGCGGGGTTCAGCGCCGAAGACCTCGCCGGCAAGCCGGTGATCGCCATCCTCAACACATGGAGCGATGCCAACCCGTGCCACACACATTTCAAGCTGCGCGCCGAAGACGTGAAGCGCGGCGTGTGGCAGGCCGGCGGTTTTCCCATGGAGATCCCGCTGCTCACGCTCGGCGAGACGTTCATGAAGCCGAGCACGATGCTGTATCGCAACCTGCTCGCGATGGACGCCGAGGAAGCGCTCCGCGCCTACCCCGCGGACGGCGTCGTCCTGCTCGGCGGCTGCGACAAGACGGTACCGGCATTGATGATGGGAGCGACCAGCGCGAACCTGCCGGCGATCTTCGTCCCCGCGGGGCCGATGCTGCGCGGCAACTGGCGCGGACAGATCCTCGGCTCGGGCACCGACGTGTGGAAGTACTGGGACGACAAGCGCGCCGGCCTGCTCGACGACTGCGCCTGGCGCGAGATTGAAGACGGCATCGCGCGCTCGTTCGGCACCTGCATGACGATGGGCACGGCATCGACGATGGCCGCGACGGTGGACGCGCTCGGCATGACGCTTCCGGGCGCATCCTCCATTCCCGCCGCTGACTCCTCACATCCGCGGATGGCGTCGGCGTCCGGCCGGCGCATCGTCGAGATGGTGTGGGAGGATTTGCGGCCGCGCGAGATCATGACGACCGCGGCGTTCGAGAATGCGGTGACCGCGGCGATGGCGCTGGGAGGCTCGACAAACGCGATCATCCACCTCGTCGCGATGGCCGGACGGGCCGGCGCGGCGCTCGACCTCGATCGGTTTGACGAGCTGTCGCGCCGGACGCCGTTCATCGCCAACATCCGTCCTTCCGGACAATTCCTGATGGAGGACTTGTATTACGCCGGCGGTCTCCGCGGCGTGCTCGACCGGCTGCGCGAACTGCTCGTGCTCGACTGCCTCACCGTGACCGGGCGCACGCTCGGGGAGGAGCTCGACGGTGCGGTCGTGTGCAATGAAGATGTCATCCGCAGCCGCGAATCGCCGATCGGCCCCGAGGGTGGCGTCGCCGTGCTGCGGGGCAATCTTGCACCCGACGGCGCCGTGATCAAGCACACCGCAGCGGAGCGCCGGCTCCTCACGCACGAGGGAGCTGCCGTCGTGTTTTCCGACTACAACGATCTGGCGCGGCGGATCGACGATCCGGCGTTAGCGGTCACCGCCGACTCCGTGCTCGTGCTCCAGAATGCCGGTCCGCTCGGCGGACCCGGGATGCCCGAATGGGGCATGCTGCCGATTCCCAGGAAGCTGCTGGCGGAGGGCGTGCGCGACATGGTCCGCATTTCCGACGCGCGGATGAGCGGCACCGGCTACGGCGCATGCGTCCTGCACGTAGCGCCCGAATCGTTTGTCGGAGGCCCGCTCGCGCTGGTCCGCGACGGCGACATCATCGAGCTGAACGTCCCCGCTCGTCGATTGTCGCTGCGCGTCAACGACGACGAGCTGGCGCGGCGGCGGGCGGAATGGCGGCCGCGCGAAACGCCTTATCCTCGCGGTTACGGGCATCTCTACGCTCGCCACGTCACGCAGGCCAACAAAGGCTGCGACTTCGACTTTCTCGAAGGCACGGCGCCAATCCCGGAACCGGAGATTCACTGACGCCCGGGAGCCAGGTCGAGAACGATGACCGCTTTTGATTTGAGTGGCAAGACGGCGCTGGTGACCGGCGCCAGCCGCGGACTCGGGCTGACATTTGCAATGGCGCTCGCCCGCGCCGGGGCGGATGTTGCGATCACCAGCCGAACGATCGAGTCGCTGGATGGACCGAGGCGCGAGATCGAGGCGCTTGGCCGGCGGGCAATGCCGCTCGCGCTCGAGGTGCGCGAGGAGGCGAGCATTCGCCGCGCGGTCGACGAGGCGCACCATGCGCTTGGCAAGATCGACATCCTGGTCAACAACGCCGGCTGCAACATCCGGAAGCGCGCGGTCGACGTCACCTGGGACGACTGGAACACCGTGCTCGACACGAATCTGCGCGGGCCGTTCTTCGTCGCGCAGGCGGTCGCCACGTATATGATCCCGCGCGGCTACGGACGCATCATCAACATCGGGTCAGTGACCTCAGTCGCAGGCTATGCGGGCCTCGGTCCCTACGGCGCCAGCCGCGGCGGCATCAAGCAGCTGACGATGAGTCTCGCAGACGATTGGGGCCCGCACGGAATCACCGTAAACTGCCTCGCGCCCGGCTGGTTCAAGACGGCGCAGAACCAGGTGATGTACCAAGACAAGGCGTGGGTCGACTATCTCGTCGATCGGATTCCGCTGAAGCGTCCGGGCGCCTACGAGGATCTGGAAGGTGCGGTCGTGTTCCTGGCGTCAGACGCGAGCGCCTACGTGACTGGCCAGACGCTGCTCGTCGATGGAGGCATCACCACCAATTCGGTGCGGGCCCTGCCGCGTTGATCCGATCGACTGCTCACGGTGTCAGCACGACTTTGAAGTAGCCGCCGTCACCGCGGCGGAGGCGGTCGAACCACTGCTGCCCTTCGGCGAGCGGCGCGACCGCACTGATCAAAGGTTCGACATTCACCTGACCTGACGCCAGCAATCGCAACGCTTCCGGAAACTCTCCGCTCGACGCGCACGAACCGTAGAGCGTGATTTCGCGCGTGACCACCGCCTGCAGCGGCAGCGGCACTTCCGGGGCAACGTTGCCAATCAGCGTGACGAACCCGCCCTTGCGGACGGCGCCAACCGCCGCGGCGACGCTTGCCGCAACACCTACGGCTTCGAACGCGTGGTCGACATCATGGATGCGATCGGCGTGCGCCAACGTCGACGAAGCGCCCATCGTCAATGCCAGCTCGCGCCGCCGCTGATCAGGATCGACGGCGACGATCGATCTGCAGCCGCGCGCGCGCAGCACCTGAAGCGTCAGCAGCCCGATCATCCCGCAGCCGATGACGGCGATGCGATCGGTTGCCGCGGGACACCGCCGCTCGACCGCGTGAACGGCGACCGCGAGCGCCTCGGCCATCGCCGCATGTTCGAAGGAGAGTCCCTGCGGCAGACGATGGACGATCCGCGAGGGCACCGACACCAGCTCGGCGAAGGCGCCGTGCCGGCGATACTCGCCGCACGAGACGCCGAGGACCATCCGCGCATCGCACAGATTGATCTGCCCGCGGCGGCAGAAGTCACACACGCCGCAATACACCGTAGAGTCGACCGTCACCCGATCGCCGCGCGCGAATCCTCGTACCTTGCCGCCGACCTCTTCGACCACGCCGGCCGCCTCGTGCCCCATGACCAGCGGTGGAATACGTCTCCCCGTCAGCCCTGTGTAGCCGTGCACGTCGCTGCCGCAGATGCCGCAGGCGCGCACCCGTATGAGCACGTCGTCCTCCCCCGTCGCCGGCGCGTCCATGTCGGCAATCGTGAGGGCGCCGTAGGCCTCGAGGAGAAGCGCTTTCATCGGAAGCGCTGCACCTGCTGCCAGACGGTCAGTGACGCGAGCACTCCGAAAAAGACGATGGACCAGAGGAGCACCACCAGCCGAATGCCCCGCACGCGGATGGGCGCCGGCAGCGCGCGGCGATTCAGCGCGATCAGCAATCCCGAGTAGAGAAACATCATCGTCCCGCCGACGCATGCGGAGATTACCAGCAGCGACATCGGCTGGCTCAGGCCGACGAGGATGATGGCGCAGCCGATCGCGACGAGACCCCAGACCAGCCAGAAATAGAGGCGGCTCTCGCTGATCGCGGAATCCCGCAAGTACGCGGTCTTGATCACGTCGGCGGCAAGACGGCTGGTGTAATCGGTAATCCCCATCGCCGATCCGAACAGCGAAAACGCGCCGGTCGCCCAGAACAGCACGCCGAACCACGAGCCAACCAGCGCCTGCAGTTTGCGCCCTTCGATCTGCAGGAAGGCCGGGGTGTTCGGCAGCCCCGGCTCGCCGAAGAGAATCGAGTGCGACAGCATCGACGTCAACACGATAGTGACGATGCTGACAACGGCGAAAGTCCAGAACTGCTCGACGTTGGCGAACCGCCACCAGCGCCGCCAGCGATCCATGTTCGCAGCGTGCGGCTCGAACGTGTATGAGGTGACCACGCTGGCGCTCGCGTGCTCTTCTCCCGTGACCGGACTGACCAGACGCGGCACGTATTGCCCCATGCCGAATCCCTTGTCGCGAATCCAGTTGCTCTGACAGAGATTCTGTCCGCCGCCGGATCCGGCGAAGGCGACGGCGCCGAGCAGCAGCGCGAATCCAAGCTGCGACGGGACCGTGCCGGCGCTGGTCACGATCTGCGGCAGGGCGCGCCAGGTGTTGGCGTTGACGGCAAGCAGCAACGCGAGCACGACCAGCGCCAGCACCATCGCGACTTTGACGAAGATCAGGCGCTCCAACGCCGTGTAGACAACCGGCGCGAGCGTGAGCGCGATCCCGATCACGATCAGCATGCCGACGGCGATGTAGGTCGCGTTGCCGCCGAAGAGAAACGTCGCCAGCGTCGCCGAACTGAGCGCCCATCCCGGCCACAGGTTGCCGAAGTAGACGAGGATCGCGAACGTCAGTCCCCAGTGTCTCCAGAACCGGTTGAATCCGGCGAGCGCCGTCTCACCCGTCGCCAGCGTGTAGCGTTCGATCTCGAGGTTGAGGAACAGCTGGGTCAGTATGCCGAGGACGGCGGCCCACAGGAATACCAGGCCCGCCTGCGACGCGATGTAGGGCCAGAGGATGAATTCGCCGGACGAAATGCCGACGCCGGCGGCGACGATCCCCGGGCCGACGATCCGCCACAGGTTCTGCGGCGGATCGGGGAGGTCGCGAACTTCTGAACTGGTAAGTGCGATCAAAGATCCTCACAGGAGATCAGCAGACCGGAGGAAATATATCTCCTGATCTGCTGAAGTCCTGCAAAGGCGTTCACCACACGA
The DNA here is from genome assembly GCA_046765855.1 of Acidobacteriota bacterium. Lineage (GTDB taxonomy): Bacteria > Acidobacteriota > Vicinamibacteria > Vicinamibacterales > 2-12-FULL-66-21 > JAICSD01. Next base: position 5,542 of record JBKPSE010000578.1, read on the forward strand.
TTTTGAACCCGAGCTGGATGTCGCGCGGAAGATTGTTCTGGCTCGTCACCTTGCCGAAGTTCGCGTTGGTCGGATCCGTGTTCGCATCGTTGAACACGACTACGTTGAACGCGTTCAGGAACTCGACGTTGAACTGCGCACGCAGGCGTCCGCCCATCGGCACCTGCTTGACGATCGAGATGTCCCACAGCTTGAGGAACGGGCTGCGCAGCCCATCGACGCGCGACGGGAAGTAGCGGAGGTTGTTCGAGAGCCGGATCCGCTGATCGGCGCGCTGCTTGACCGGGTCGTCGACGCCATTGGTCTGGACGGCGGCGTCGTGGAAGTAGAAGCCGCTGATGTCGAACACCGGCGAGTCGACGTCGTCGCTGTATTTCGCCTTCAGCGCGTTGAGATCGCCATCGAAATAGATGTTGCGGCTGGCGAAGTCGAGCGGTCGGCCGCTCTGGAACTGGCCGATGGCGTTGACGCTCCATCCGCCGAGGAATCCGTTGACGATCGGCGAGACGCCGCTGCCCCACCGGCGGCCGTGGCCGAACGGGAGCTCGTAGAGAATGCTGGTGGTGACGCGGTGCGGCACGTCGTTTCTCGACAGGCGCTCCTCATAGGTCGTGTCGGTTGCATTGAGCTTGAACACGCGTTCGGTGAAGTGCGAGTAGGTGTAAGTGCCGATGATCGAGTAGCCCCGCGCGAAGCGCTTTTCCAGTCTGACCTGGCCAGAGTCGTACTGACTGGTGCCGTCCGATGCGCTGGTCGGCACGTTGTTGAACTGCGGATACGGTCGCAGCAGCTGCGAACGCGCCACCGTCGGACCATTGAACCCGGTCGGGAGCAATCCGGCGAAGGGGTTGGTCACCTGCGCGCCGAGGAAGTCGACCACCCCCTGATCGCGCACCCGGCTCGTCGAAAGATAATTCGCTGGAACCGAGTTGAGCTCCTGATCCGTCGTCAGGTCGTAGCCGTGGCTGCCGACGTAACCGACTTCAACCAGCCACTGTCCCGGCAGCTCGCGCTGAACGTTGACGAGATAGCGCATCAACTGGCCGTTCTGAAAATCGAGCGGCGCGAAGCGATCGAGACTCTGCCCGAGGAAGGTGTTCGGTCCGAGCGTATTGCCTGGCGCGGCGAGCAGCCCGAGAGGGAACGGGTTGCTCAGCGTCGACTGGAACGTCAGGCCGCGGTCCTGGCTGACGGTGATTGGCGTGGCCTGGGAGAACCCGTTCTGATTCACCCCGGAAATGATGAATGGCACGGTGAAAATACCCATGCCGCCGCGCACGACAACCTTGTCGCTCCATTTGTAGGCGAAGCCAAGACGCGGCTGCAGGTTGTTCTTGTCGGTCTTCCAGAACCCCGGCTGGCTGTCCGACGCGAACAGCACGCCGCCGCGTGCGTGCCACGCCGAGGCGGCGATCACATCGGGTCGCGCGGCATATGCGGCCTCAGCCGCGTTGGAGATCGACAACGCCGCGTTGGGGTCGAACCCGCGGAGATTGCGGTTGTGTGATTCGGTCGTCGCTCCCTCGTAGTCGTAGCGAAGACCGAGGTTCAGCGTCAGCCGGTTCGACACCTTCCAGTCGTCCTGGAAGAACATGCCGTGATACCAGGTGTTGTTCAGCCGGCTGGTGTTGACGTCGATAGATCCACCCGTCGGGAACCCGAGCAGGAAGCTCGCCACGTCCTGGAAGTTCTGCGCCGCGCTGTTGTCCTGCTGCCGCGTGTATGCGCTGCCGCGCGTGATCGCGTACTCGCCGGCCTGTCGTTCGAGATTCGCATTGAACTCGTGGTAGAGACGCAGGTCGTAGCCGGCGCGCAGCGAATGATCCCCCGCCAGCCGCGTATAGGTCGGCTGGAAGGAGTAAATGCTGTGCGTGGTGTTTCCCGCAAGGTTGTCACCGATATCGCGGATCGTGTCGAAATTGAACAAGGGGAAATAACGCGCGCCGCTGAAGAGCGCGGTGACGCTCGGCGCGAAGCCGAGAGTCGCGGGATCGAAGATGCCTTCGTGCTGACGCACGTTGGGTTCGCGGAACCGCTGCCAGCCGGCACGCAGGTCCCAGAGACTCGATGCGCTCTGGGTGTAGGTATGGCTGTAGGTCACGCCGTCGTTCTTGCGGAACAGGAAGTTGCCAGTCGGGACGATGCCATTGACCTGACCCAGTTGCGCGTTGCGTGACTCGCGGCGGTCGTTGCGCGTGAATCGCGCCATCGCGCGCTGCTTCGAGGTGATCGTGTGATCGAAGCGGGTCGAGATCGAGTAGAAGTCGTCGGTGCGCGGATTGGCGTAGAAGAAGTTGTCCTGGCCGGTGGCGTTCGCCGGCTGGTTCGGCAGCGGGTAATAACTGAGCACCTTCTGCGCGATCGGGTTGAGGCGGGTTGCCGGAATGATGTTGTTGTTGAACGGCTGCCGCACGACGCGGGCGCCCACCGTCTGCGCGGTCAACGGATCGTAAATGACGATGCCCTGCGAGAGCAGCGCCGAGAAATCGCCGTTGCGCATCGCCTCCGTCGGCACCGTCTGCGAGAGCGGCTCGGGGAATTCATCGTAGAGCCACTCGAGCGCGCCGAAGAAAAACGTCCGGTTGTGGCCGTCATACAGTCCCGGGATCACCAGCGGGCCGCCGATGGTGCCGCCGGGCCGCTTGTAGCCAAGCTTGGGCTTCTCGGCGTTGTTCTTGATGACGAAGAAATCCTCTTCGGCCAGCTTCTCCGATCGGTAGTAGGTGTAGCCCGAACCCTTCAAGGTATTGGTGCCGCTCTTCAGCGTGACGTTCACGGTGGCGCCGCCCGTGTGGCCGCTCGCCGCGTCGAAGCTTGCCGTCTCGACCTTGAATTCCTGCACGGCGCCCGCCGGCGGCACGAACGCGACGCGGCGTCCGTTGGCCATGTTCGGCGACCCGTCCAGCGTGAATTCGTTGCCGCCGGTCCCGCCGCCGGTGACGATGTCGGAAGTGCCGGCGTTGTCGAACGGACGTGAGAACTTCAGATCGCCGACGTAGGCGGTGCCGGGCGCGAGACGCGCGAGGGCGAAGGGATTGCCGTCCGACAGGGGCATCATCGAGATCGTCTTCTCTCCGATCGTCTGCCCGGTCGAGCCGGTCGTCGTGGCAAGGAGCGGCGATTCGGCGGTCACCGACACCGTTTCCGCCATGGCGCCGACTTCGAGCGTCAGGTCGACGCCAAGCTTCTCGCCGAGGCGGACCTCGAGATTGCTGCGCACGACTTTCTTGAACCCGGAAAGTTCAGCGGTCACCGCGTAGGTGCCCGGATTGAGAAAGAGAATCTGATAATCGCCTTCGCTGTTCGTCGTGGTGGTCGAGGCGACGTTGGTGGCGACGTTGGTCGCCGTGACGGTCACGCCGGGCATGCGACCGCCGGATGCGTCGACGACGCGGCCGGTGATGCCGCCACGGAAATCCTGCGCAGCCAGGCCGATCGATGTCGCGGCAAGCGCGAGCATCACGCACAAGAACCGTTTCATCACTCCCCCTCCAAAAAAGCGAGACCGGACGGCGAACTATAGACCAGATCCGGGGGGCAAAGTAAACAAAAATCCTTTGACTTTACCGGTAAAGTATGGAATCGTCCTGCGGCCGGTCATGTTCGATCTCCAGGGCAAGGCCGCCGTTGTCACCGGGGCGGGCTCGGGCATCGGGGCGGCCATCGCGCGGCTGTTCGCCCGCCGCGGCGCCGCCATCGCCGTCGTCGATCGCGACGGCGACGCCGCCTCGGCTGTCGCCGCCGACATCGCGTCGCGGGACGGACGGGCGACTGCGCACGCCTGCGATGTCTCGGATGCCGCGGCCGTCGCGCGCCTGTTCGCCTCGCTCGAGACCGCGCTTCCCCGTCTCGACATCCTGGTCAACAACGCGGGCATCGCGCACATCGGCACGATCGAGCAGACAACGCCCGAGGATTTCGATCGGCTGTATCGCGTGAACGTCTTCGGCGTCTACCTGTGCGCGCGTGCCGCCGTGCCGATCATGCTGCGCCAGGGCGGCGGCGTGATCCTGAATATGGCGTCGATCGCGTCGCTTATCGGGCTGCCCGATAGATTCGCCTATTCGATGACCAAGGGAGCCGTACTCACCATGACGCGTTCGATCGCCGTGGACTACGTGAAGCGGGGAATCCGCTGCAACTGCATCTGCCCTGCTCGCGTCCACACCCCGTTCGTCGACGGCTATCTCGCCCGCAATTACCCCGGCCGCGAAGCGGAAATGATGAAGACGCTGTCCGAGTACCAGCCGATCGGCCGCATGGGCAAACCAGAAGAAGTCGCGCAGCTCGCGCTCTATCTGTGCTCGGATGAAGCGTCGTTCGTCACTGGCCAGGCCTATCCGATCGACGGCGGAGTCACCGCCGTATGAAGCTGGCGCGCTACGGTGCACCCGGCGCGGAGAAGCCGGCCGTGCTGCTCGAAGACGCGACCGCGATCGACGTGTCGTCGCAGGTGCGCGACTACGACGAGGCGTTCTTCGCCGGCGACGGCCTGCAGAAACTGCGTACCTGGCTCGAAACGCAACAACGGTGGGTGGCACCTACGGTGCCAGCCACCGCCCGGATCGGGCCGCCCCTGGCGCGGCCGAGCAAGATCGTGTGTATCGGGCTGAACTTTCGCGATCATGCCGCCGAGAGCGGCATGGACTTGCCGAAGGAGCCGGTCATCTTCTTCAAGTCGACGACTGCGCTCGCCGGTCCCAACGATGACGTGCGCATGCCGCGCGGCGGCAGCAAGCTCGATTGGGAAGTCGAGCTCGCGGTGGTCATCGGCCGCGCCGCATCGTACGTCGAGGAATCGCGCGCGCTCGAGCACGTCGCCGGCTACGCGCTGCACAACGACTACTCCGAACGCACCTTCCAGCTCGAACGCGGCGGCCAGTGGGTCAAGGGCAAGAGCGCCGACACCTTCGCGCCGATCGGCCCGTTCCTGGCGACGCGCGACGAGATCGAAGATCCACAGCAGCTCGGCATGTGGCTGACCGTCAACGGCGGAACGCGTCAGCGCGGCACGACGGCGAACATGATTTTCGGCGTGGCGGCGCTCGTCAGCTACGTCAGTCAGTTCATGACGCTGCTGCCGGGAGACGTGATCAGCACCGGCACGCCGGCAGGCGTCGGCCTCGGCATGAAACCCGAGCCGGTCTACCTT
>JBKPSE010000579.1:0-2523 GCA_046765855.1 Acidobacteriota bacterium
ACGATGAGGATCAGCTGAAAGACGATCGTGAAGACTCCGGCGATGCCGGCGTAGGGCTGCGGCAGGAAGAAGCCGAACGGCACGATCAGCTCGACGAAATGATTGAACGCGACGCCGCCGTGCAGCACCGGCTTCGGCAGATCGTGTATGTACCAGCTGAGACCGTTCGGCATCGGCTGCGTTTCGAAGAACACGTCGAGGCAGGTGAGATCGCGCCAGCACGCGTCGCCGCGCAGCTTGATCAACCCTGCGCCGAACATCAGGCGGAACAGCGTCCAGCGATAGATCCAGTTCAGCCATGCGTGCGGCGCCGTCGCGGCGGCGCCGGCGAATATGGTGAAGAATCCGGCTTCGACCAGCAGCGATTCCCAACCGAAGCCGTAGAAGGTCTGCCCGACGTTGATGAACGACAGATAGAGGACGTAGAGTGCGGCCCAGAGTAAGCCGGCGGCCAGTGCGCCGGCGCGCTCGGCGAATCCACTCAGTGCGACGATCGCGAGACCAACACCAATCCAGGCGGCCAGCTGGAAGGCGCGGTCGCTCGAGATCCAATAGAAAATGCTGGGCGAGACCCGGAACGGAACTTCCTTGACGAAGCGCGTTGCCGGAAGCAGCCCGCGCTCGCCGAGCAGCGGCAGAAACTGGTGAACGGTGACGAGAAACGCGACCAGATATATGGCGGCAAGACCGCGCTCGAACAACCAGCGCGAATACCAGTAGCCCGGCAGCTCCGGCCCCATGACAGCGACATACTAGCAATCGCATGGCCGCTTCGCCGGACGCCATCGTCATCGGATCGGGGCCGAACGGGTTATCGGCGGCAGTCGCGCTTGCGCAGGCAGGACGCCGGGTCGTGGTGTTCGAGGCGCTGGATCGAGTCGGCGGTGGAGCGGCGTCGGCGGAACTGACGCTGCCCGGATTCATTCACGACGTTTCCTCGGCAGTCCACCCGTTCGCCATTGCGTCGCCATTCTGGCGGACCCTGCCGCTCGATCGTTTCGGGTTGCTGTGGATCACGCCTCCCGCGCAGGTGGCGCATCCGCTCGACAACCGTCCGGCCGCGATTGCGTGGCGTTCGCTGAAACGCACCGCCGACGAACTCGAGCGAGACGGCGATCAGTACGCGGCACTCGTTTCTCCCGTGGTGCAGAACTGGGACCGCATCGCGCCCGCGATCCTTGGGCCACCGCGCCTGCCGCGGCATCCACTCGCTCTCGCGCGATTTGGACTTCGTGCTGTCTGGCCCGCCAGCACGCTCATCGGCCGCGGCTTCGAAGACGCCGCGGCTCCCGCGCTGTTGTCGGGGATGGCGGCACATTCGATGCTGCCGCTCGATCGGTTTCCAACCGGAGCTGTCGCGCTCATCTTTGCATCCCTCGCGCACGCCGGCGGCTGGCCCTTTCCAGAAGGTGGCGCGCAGCGGATATCGGACGCGCTCGCCGATCTTCTCCGGTCCCTCGGAGGAGAAATCGTGACCGGCACGCGGATCGATAACGTCGACGACCTTCCACCGGCGCGCGTCGTGCTGTGCGATCTCTCACCGAAACCGCTGCTGCGCATCGCGGGTCACCGGTTTCCGCCGCGATTCCGAAGGCGTCTGGAGCGGTATCGCTACGGTCCGGGGACGTTCAAGGTCGACTGGGCGCTCGACGGCCCGATTCCCTGGCGGGACGCTCGAGTCGCGTCGGCCGGGACGGTGCATGTGGGCGGCACGTTCGCCGAAATCGCGGCGTCGGAGGCGGACAATTTCAGCGGGCGCCATGCCGAACGGCCGTTCGTGCTGCTCGCTCAGCCCAGTCTGTTCGACCCGTCTCGCGCGCCCGCAGGCCGCCATACCGCGTGGGGCTACTGTCACCTGCCGCATGCATCGACGTTCGACATGCTGCCGCGCATCGAGGCGCAGATCGAGCGCTTCGCGCCTGGATTCCGCGATCGGATTCTCGCGCGCCACGTCATGACGCCCGCGGATCTGGAGCGGCGAAATCCCAACCTGGTCGGAGGAGATATCGGCATGGGCGTCATGGATTGGCCGCAGATGTTTCTGCGGCCGTCGTGGCGGACCTACTCGACGCCGGCGCGCGGCATTTACCTCTGTTCCGCGTCGACGCCGCCGGGGGTCGGCGTCCATGGAATGTGTGGTTACTTTGCCGCGCAGGCCGCGCTGAAGGAGTGGAAGGCATGAAAGCGCACGAGTGCTACCACTGCAAACAATGGGTCGAGGCGGATGAAGCGCACGACTGCTGGACGACGACAGAATCCGCTTTGACGCGGGACCTCTCGGAGGATTTACAGGAGGCGTGGGAACGCGTGCGCGAAACCGCCGCCGAGTTCGGCGAACAGCGGATCTACGCGTCGCACAAATCGATCATGTTCGCGCGGAAGGCGTGCTACTTCTTCGTCCGTCCGAAGAAGAGCTTCCTCGAGGTCTGCGTCTTCCTTCCGCGTGGTCTGAAGCATCCGAACGTGCGCCGCGCGGATCGGACGTCGAAGACGAAGGTCGCGAACATCCTGCGGATCGTCCAC
>JBKPSE010000580.1:0-3160 GCA_046765855.1 Acidobacteriota bacterium
GCTCGATGGGGATGTCGTACTGTTCGGCGATTTCACGGGCGCTGGTCGACGCCGAGGCGGAGTCCGCCTTGCGGGCAAGATGTTTCATCGCCATCAGCGCGTAGTCGGCCTTTTTCGATAGTCGCAGCATTTACCACATCCCCAGCTGCAGCTTGGCGACGTCGGACATCCGATCCTTCGTCCAGCCCGGTTCCCAGACCACATCCACTCTCGCGTCGGCGACGCCGTCGACGGTTTTCGCGGCGGCGGCCACCTGTCCCGGCAGCACCTGAGCCGCCGGGCACGCCGGCGCGGTCAGCGTCATTTTGATTGCGGCGACGTTGTCGGCGGTGACGAACAGATCGTAAATGAGACCGAGTTCCCAGATGTCGACAGGGATCTCGGGGTCGTACACGGTTTTGAGCGCGGCCTGCAGCGCCGGACGCAGAGCCTCGGTCTTCGCCGGATCGGCGACGAGACCGTCGGTGTCGTGTGTCGGCTCCGGCGCGGGCGGCTGTTCCTGCGGAATCATGTTGAGCGGTTTCATGTTACTCGGTCGACGTGCGCTCTTCGTGGCGCAGGGCCGCTTTCAACGTATGCCATGCCAGGCTCGCGCACTTGACGCGGACGGGGAACTCGCGAACGCCGGCGAGCGACGACAGCTTGCCCATGTCTTCCACCGGCTGATCGGGCGGCGTCGTCACCATGCGATGAAATCGCTCGAACAACGCATCTGCTTCCGCCACCGAGCGCCCCTTGAGCGCGTCGGTCATCATCGATGCCGAGGCTTTCGAGATGGCGCATCCAGCGCCCTCGAAGGCGACCTCTTCGATCGTCTCCCCCGCCAGCCGCAGATACAAGGTCAGCCGATCGCCGCAGAGCGGGTTATAGCCCTCGGCGGTATGGCTGGCGTCGGCGAGCGCATGGAAGTTCCTCGGCCGGCGGTTATGGTCGAGGATGACCTCCTGATACAGATCGCTCAGATCGGACATCAGGCGAACACCTCGCGCACGCGCTGCAGCGCGCTGCCGAGCGCATCGATTTCGCCCCGGGTGTTGTACATCGCGACCGATGCGCGCGCCGTCGCCGGCACGCCGAAGCGCTCCATCACCGGCTGGGCGCAGTGGTGGCCGGTCCTGACCGCGACGCCTTCGCGATCGACGATCGTGCCGATGTCGTGCGGGTGCACGCCGTCCATCACGAACGACAGGATGCTGGCCTTCTCCCGCGCGGTGCCGATCAGCCGCACGCCGTCGATGCCTTCGAGCACCTGCGTGCCGTAGACGAGCAGGTCCCGCTCGTGCGCGCCAATGGCGTCGAAGCCGATCGCGTCGATGTAATCCAGCGCCGCATGGAGGCCGATGGCCCCTTCGATGTGCGGCGTGCCTGCTTCGAACTTGTAGGGCAGCACGTTCCAGGTGCTGCGCTCGAAGGACACCGACGCAATCATGTCGCCGCCGCCGAGAAACGGCGGCATCGCCTCGAGATGGCGCTCCTTGCCGTAAAGCAGCCCGATTCCGGTCGGCCCGTACAGCTTGTGTCCGGTGGCGACCAGGAAGTCGCAGTCGAGCGCCCGCACATCGAGGCGCTTGTGATACGCGGCCTGCGACGCGTCGATCAGCACCGCGATGCCGGCGGCATGCGCCAGACGCACGATCTCACGCACCGGCGTAATCGTACCGAGCGCGTTCGACATGTGCGTGATCGCAACGATCTTCGTCCGCGGTCGGAGCAGCGCCTCGAACGCATCCATCATCAGCTCGCCGCGATCGTCGATCGGCGCGACTTCGAGCCGGGCGCCGGCGGCCTCGCACACCAGCTGCCAGGGAACGATGTTCGAGTGATGCTCCATCGCCGAGATCAGCACCTCGTCGCCGGGCGCGAGCCGCGGCCGGACGAAGCTGTTGGCAACGAGATTGGTGCCTTCCGTGGCGTTGCGGGTAAAGACGATTTCGCGGGTGGACGCGGCGCCGAGGAACGCGCGCGCACGCTCGCGCGCCGCTTCGTAGGCCTCGGTCGCCCGCTCGCTCAGCTCGTGCACGCCGCGATGCACGTTGGCGTTGAGCGACGTGTAGTACGAGGCGATCGCGTCGAGCACCACCTGCGGCTTCTGCGTCGTCGCCGCGTTATCGAGATACACCAGCGGCCTGCCGCGAACGGTGCGGGTCAGAATCGGAAAATCAGCGCGGACGCGCTGCACGTCAAGTCTCGCGCTCTGCGCGGCGGCGCCGTCTTGCGTGCGCTCCTCCACTGCGGCCGCACGCTGCTGCCCGCTCCGTTCCGTCGCGATGGCGGCCTTGTCGTCCACGTCCATCCTTCACTTGGCGAAAGTGTCGATCTCGGCGAGGTCCTTCGCCAGCTGGTCGAAGAGCTCCGCCTCGAGCGCGTCGCGCAGCGGCTCGATCTGGACGCCCTCGAGCACCTGTCCGGCAAAGGCGAGGATCAGCATGTCGCGCGCTTCGGCGTAAGTCAGACCGCGGGCGCGGAGATAGAAGATCGCGTCCTCGTCGAGCTGTCCGATCGCGGCTCCGTGCGTGCACTTGACGTCGTCGGCAAAGATTTCGAGCTGCGGCTTGGTGTTGATCGTCGCGCCCTCGGTCAAAAGCAGCGCGCGGTTGGTCTGCTTGGCGTCGGTCTTCTGCGCGTCCTGGCGCACGATGATCTTGCCGTTGAAGACGGCGCGCGCCGTGCCGCCGAGAATGCCCTTGTAGACCTCGTGGCTGCCGCAGTGCGCCTTGGCGTGATCGATCGAGGTGTGGTTGTCGACCAGGCGCTCGCGATCGGCGAGGTAGAGGCCGTTCAGCGTGCAGTCGCCGCCCTCGCCGTCGAGGATGGCACTGGCGTCGTTGCGGACGATCTTGCCGCCGAGCGCGAACGAGTGCGACGAGAATCGTGCGTTGCGCGAGGTGTGCGTGTGCAGCGCCGCGATGTGGAACGCGTCGAACGACTCCTGCTGGACCTTGTAATGATCCACCGTCGCGTTTTCGCCGACGAAGATCTCCGACACGGCGTTCGTGAAGTACGTTTCGCTGTTCGCGCCGACGTAGCTCTCGACGATGCGCACCTGGCTGTTCGCGCCGGCCACGATGAGCGTCCGCTGCTGCGCCATGACGCGCGAGGCATCGGCGCCGGTCACGTACACGATGTGAATCGGATGCTCGAGCACGGCGCCGTCGAGGAC
>JBKPSE010000581.1:0-2300 GCA_046765855.1 Acidobacteriota bacterium
TTCTATGGCTGATCTTGAAAGTGGCGAAGACACGCTACTGACGCTCACCGCCGACATCGTCGCGGCCCACGTCAGTAATAATAGCGTCGCCGTGAATGACTTGCCGAACCTCATTCAGAACGTGCATGCGGCTCTATCGTCCATTTCAGGCAGCGCCGCTGCGGCCGAGCCGAAACCGCAGCCGAAGGTTTCGATCCGGTCATCAATAAAGCCCGATTACATTGTCTGCCTGGAAGACGGGAAAAAGTTGAAGATGCTGAAACGGCATCTGATGACTCACTACAACATGACGCCTGACCAATACCGCCAGAAGTGGGGACTTTCCGCCGATTATCCGATGGTTGCGCCGAATTACGCGGAGCAGCGACGGACCCTCGCGAAGTCGATCGGGCTGGGCACGAAGCGGCGAAAGACGCGCGGCGGCAAATAGACCTCGCTGGACGGCGGGCGCTGGCGCACCTAATTTGCGCTCATGACGCGTACGATCGACATTGAAGCGCTGTGCGCCGACAAAGGCCTGCGGATCACTGAGCAGCGCAAGGTCATCGCGCGCGTCCTCGGGGACAGTGACGATCATCCTGACGTGGAGACGCTTCACGCCCGCGCGGCCGCGGTCGACCCGAACATCTCGATCGCTACGGTGTACCGCACCGTACGGCTGTTCGAAGAGGCCGGCATTCTCGAGCGGCACGAGTTCGGTGACGGCCGCTCTCGCTACGAGGCGGCGTCCGAAACGCATCACGATCACCTGATCGACGTGGAGACCGGCAACGTCATCGAATTCGTCGACGACGAACTTGAGGCGCTGCAGAAGCGGATCGCCGAGAAGCTCGGCTTCCGCCTGGTGGATCATCGGATGGAGCTGTACGGCGTCTCGCTCAACCGCGATCGATAAGGCTCCCGCTGTTCGTCCGAACGCACGCGCGATCCTTAGGATCGCCGGACTTGTGGGCTTGTTCGCGATCCTTGGACCGGTTCATGTCATCACGAAAATCCTGTTGGGGCGTTCACACTGGCCTCCGCGATTTCTCGCCGCTGCCGCTTGGATAGTCGGAGCGCGCGTGCGGATGGGTGGCGATCCGGTAGGCGCTCACACGCTGCTTGTCGCCAACCACACGAGCTGGCTCGACATCCTCATCCTCGGGGGATCCACAAAATGCGCGTTCGTCTCGAAGGACGAGCTCGGTCACGGGTTCATTCACTGGCTCGCCGACCAAAATCAAACGGTTTACGTGAAGCGGACTCATCGGAAGGGCGCGAAAGATCAGGCCACCGCGATCGCCGCAGCGCTGGAACGCGACAAGCCAGTCGCTCTATTTCCCGAGGGGACCACTGGACCCGGGAACTACCTCTTGCCCTTCCGCTCCACTTTGCTGGAAGCGGCCACCTTTGCGGCAAAGGACGTCGCCATCGTGCCCGTTGCGATCGATTACGGCTCCGCAAGGGGTGAAGTGGGCTGGTGGAAGGAGCCTGGCATGCACAACGTCATGAGGCTGCTCGGCCGCCGCGGAACGCTGCCGGTTAGGGTCCTCCTTCTTGAGCCTTTGGATCGGCGCGCGGACCGGAAGCAGCTCGCCCACCAGGCACGTGGGGCGATTGGCGAGACGCTTGGCTTAACCTCGCCCCCGCACTCGCCTATAGACGGCTACAAATGACCCCCAAGACTTTCAGAATCAAAAGCTTCGGCTGCCAGATGAACGTCTATGACGGCGAGCGGATGGCGGAGCTGCTCGGCGAGCAAGGCATGACGGCAGCTGCCGAAGGTGACGACGCCGACCTTGTTGTCCTCAATACCTGCCATATTCGCGAGAAGGCGGCGGAAAAGGCCTATTCCGACATCGGGCGACTGAAGCGCGAGGACGGCTCGCGGCCGCTGATCGCCCTAGCCGGGTGCGTTGCACAGGCCGAGGGTACGGAGGCCCAGCGTCGCTCGTCCATGATTGATATCGTGGTCGGCCCGCAGGCCTACCATCGATTGCCCGAGATGGTTGCCGGGGCGTCGGTCGGCGCGCGTCCGGTAGATACGGATATGCCGGCCATCAGCAAGTTCGATGCGATACCGGCAAGGCGGCGGGCCAATCCCAGCTCCTTCCTCACCGTCCAGGAAGGTTGCGACAAATTCTGCACCTATTGCGTAGTTCCTTACACGCGGGGTGCCGAGATTTCACGTCCATGGGACGACATCGTCGCTGAGGCACGTTCGCTGGTTGCTGCAGGGGCGCGTGAGATCGTCCTACTCGGTCAAAACGTAAACGCTTGGGCTCATGATGAGCGCGGGCTTGCCGACCTGATTCGAGAAC
>JBKPSE010000582.1:0-5590 GCA_046765855.1 Acidobacteriota bacterium
GCGCGTCAGGGGCGCCGCTACCTGCCGTCACGCTGCAGGCGAGCGACCGCGAGCGGCTCGTGCGTATTGGCGCTGCAGCGATACGCTTTACGCGCGGCGATGACGGATGGTTGGTTCGGCAGGTCACCCGCTGAAGCGCGACCTGCGAACTGCCCACCGCCAGCTGCGAACTGCTAACTGCGAACCGCTAACTGCGAACTGCGAACTGCTAACTGCTAACTGCTAACTGTTCAACAACGCCGCCTTACAGTAGTCCAGCGCCTTGCGCATCTCCGCCATCCGGTCCGATCCCTGCGGCACCGGATACTCGAACTCGATCGTCGCTTGAATCGGGTACTTGTTGTCGCGGATCAGCTGCAGCACGTCCTTGATCGGCGTGTCCCCCTGCCCGAACGGCACGTTCGCGCCGTCCTGCCCGTTCGCCGGCGCCTTCCGATCCTTCACGTGGATGTGGGTAATGCGATCGTGATACTTGCGGATGATGTCAACGGGGTTGCCCAGGCCGCCGGCAACCCAGTGGCCGATGTCGATGTTCGCCCAGTTGTACTTGGCGAACGAAAACGCTTCCTCGAACATCGAGGCGGGTGTCTTGGTGTGCCCGTGATAGCCGACGGGGAAACGGTGCCGGTCGGCGAACTGCCCGACGCGTTTGCTGCCCGCGACTTCCAGCTCGCATGAGATCGCGCGCGCGCCGGCAGCCTTCGCCAGGTTGAAGGCGTAATCCAACTCCGGATCGGTGAAGTTGTAAATGTTGTCGAACTTCACGACGTCTATCTTGACGCCGGCGGCATCGAACTTCGTCCGCACTTTCGCCGCGTCCGAAGAATTGGCCTTGAGACGCCACTCGCGGAGCTGTTCGGCCGCGGCCTTCTGCTTCTCGCGATCGCGTCCCGGCTCGAGCACAGCCATCGGCACACCCATGAACAATTCGATCGGCTGCGAGCGCAGCTCGACGGCGCTGACGCCCAACTCGACCGTCTTCTGAATGACATCGTCCACCGGCATCGTCCGTACGCCGTAGTTGTAGGGGACGTTCAGTCCGACCTGCACGCCTGCCCATTTCGAATCGGGCTTCGCCTGAAACAGCGTTCGACCAAGAACATCGCGTCCGGCCAACGACGCGGCGGGAACCGTCAGCAGCAGCCTTCCGAGCTCGCGGCGAGTGAAAGTCATAGTGGGCGGAGTGTATCACTGGGATGTGCCGATGAATGTTTTCTCATGGGGCGACCGCCGCGGCGACAGTCCGTGTATCATCCGCGCCATGCACAACATCGAGCGATGGACGTTGTGGTCGATCGGCGCGCTCGCGGTCACGACAGCGGCGGTGATGGCGCAGCAGACGAGCTTCAAGGAACGCTCGCTGCAGTTCGAGAGGAGCGGCCTCGCCGAGCCGTTCAAGGGCGTCACCACCGATGGCCGCATCGCTCCGCTGCTCTACGGCATCAAGTCCACCGGTGTGTCGACCGAACCGGTGCGGAAGGCCGCCGAGGGCTTCCTCGCCGCGCTCAGCGCCGAGCAGCGCGCCAAAAGCACGTTCGGCGTCGACGACGACGAGTGGCGCAAGTGGATGAATCAGCATTTCTACGTGCGGCAGGGCGTCAGCTTTCTCGAGATGACGGCGGCGCAGCGCGAGGCGGGGTTCTCACTCCTGCGCGCGGCGTTGAGCGCGCGCGGCCTGAAGCAGACGCGCGACATCATGCGGTTGAACCAGACGCTCGGGGAGTTGAACGGCAACGACTTCGAGCAATACGGCGAGTTCCGCTATCACATCACGGTAATGGGGACGCCGTCCGCCACCGAGCCGTGGGGATGGCAGCTCGACGGCCATCACGCCATCATCAATTACTTCGTGCTCGGCGATCAGGTCGTGATGACGCCGTTCTTCGCCGGGTCGGAGCCGGTGATCGCGCCGTCCGGCAAGTACAAAGGCACGTCGGTCCTGCAGGACGAGCAGAACCGCGGGCTGGCGTTCGTCAATACACTCGACCAGGATCAGCGCGCGAAGGCGATCCTTTCTTCCGAGAAGACGCGCAACAACAATCTCACCGAAGCGTGGAAGGACAATGCCGTCGTGGCGCAGGCCGGGGTGATGGCCTCGCAATTGTCGGACGCGCAGCGCAAGCAACTCGTCGATCTGATTGCGCTCTATGTCGGCAACATGGACGACGGGCATGCGAAAGTGAAGATGAGCGATGTCGAGAAGCACATCGGCTCGACCTCGTTTGCCTGGATCGGCAAGACCAATCCCGATGCGGTGTTCTATTACCGGATCCAGAGCCCGGTCATTCTGATCGAATTCGATCATCAGACGCCCGCGAACCTGCGGCAGCTGGCGGCCAACCCCAACATCCCCAATCACGAGCACATTCACGTCGTCGTGCGCACGCCGAACGGCAACGACTACGGCAAGGATCTGCTGCGGCAGCACTACGCGCAGCACAAGCACTCGGCCCAGTACGGCGCGGCGCAGCCGCGCTGATCGCGCGTCAACCACGGAAGCAGCGGGCGCTCCGAGCATCGGACGTGCGGGCGTGGATTACAATTGCGCCCCATGAACCAGTTGAAACGCATCCTTCCGCTCCTTATCGTGGCATCGCTGGTAGTGCCGGTCGCGGCGCAGCAGAGCGGGGCGAAGAGCAACGGCAACGGACGCTCGAAATCCATCGATCTCGCGACGGCCAAGCCTGGCCGCGATCCCAATCAGCCGATCGACGAGGAATACACGAAGAAGATCAAGGAATACACGACCGAATCGTTCTTCCTCTCGCCGCTGGTCGATTACATGCCGGCGTCGAAAACCGTGCCGACGCCGAAAGCGGTGCTCGGCGACATCGCCGGCGCCGCGGGGAAGCTGCCGTACTCGAAAGAAGTCTACGAATACATGCGGCTGCTGGCGAAGTCGACGCCGCGGGTGAAGGTCTATACGATCGGCACGACCGAAGGCGGCAAGGAAATGCTGGCGGTCGCCGTCGCGTCCGAAGCGCTGCTGGGACGGCTGGATGCCAACAAGGCCGACCTCGCCAAGCTCGCCGATCCCCGCACCATCCAGATGAACGACGACGTGGCGGACGAGATCGCGCGCCGCGCCGCGCCGGTCTACTACATCACCGGCACCATTCATTCGACGGAAGCGGGTGCGCCGACGGCGCTGATGGAGCTGGCGTATCGCATCGCGGTCGACGACAGTCCCTACATCCGCAACATCCGCGAGCACGTGATCACGCTGATCACGCCAATCGTCGAGGTCGACGGCCGCGACCGCATCGTCGACGCCTACGAGTGGCGCAAGAAGCACCCGAAGGACACGCCGATCGGCACGATCTACTGGGGCCAGTACGTCGCGCACGACAACAACCGCGATGCGATGGCGCTGACGCTGAAGCTCTCGCAGAACGTGCTGAACACCTATCTGGGCTGGAAGGCGCAGGTGCTGCACGACCTGCACGAGTCGGGATCGTTTCTCTATGACAACACCATCGGCAACGGTCCCTACAACGCGTGGCTGGATCCGATCCTGACCAACGAGTGGCATCTGATTGGGTGGAACAACGTCAATGAAATGACGCGCATGGGAATGCCCGGCGTGTTCGCGTGGGGCACGTTCGACACCTGGTCGCCCGGATATCTGATGTTCATGGCGGCGACGCACAACGGCATCAGCCGCCTGTACGAGACGTTCGGCAACGGCGGCAGCGGCGACACCGAAGAGCGGACGCTGTCGCCGCAGGAGACGGCGCGCACGTGGTACCGGCAGAATCCGCCGATCTCGCGCGTGCGCTGGTCGCTGCGCAACAACAACAACTACGAGATGACCGGTCTGCTCGTCTCGCTGAACTACTTTGCGAACAATCGCATCTACTTCCTGCGCAACTTCTACGACAAGAGCAAGCGTTCGATCCTCAAGGCGAAGACCGAAGGTCCCGCCGCGTACGTGCTTCCGGCAAACGATCCGCGTCTCGGTTCGCAGGCCGAGCTGCTCCGCGTGCTGCAGAAGCAGGCCGTCGAGATCTCGCGCGCGACCGCGCCGTTTACGGTCTCGATCCCCGTCCGGCAACCTGCCGGCGGCCGCGGTGGTGGCCGCGGCGGACGCGGCGCTGGTGCCGCGGGACAGCCCGCAGCGCCTGCCGGTGTCGGCGGTGCGCCACTTCCCGGGCAGCCTGGTGCGCCGGGCTCGGAGGAGCCGCTGCCTGGCCAGGCGCAACAGCCGCCGTCCCCGCCGCCGACCACGACGAGAGAGTTTCCCGCGGGCAGCTACATCGTCCGCATGGACCAGCCGTACTCACGCATCGCGGATGCGCTGCTCGATTATCAGTACTGGGCGCCGAACGATCCGCAGACGCGTCCGTACGACGACACAGGATGGACGTTCCCGGAAGGTTTCGGCGTGCAGGCGGTAAGGGTCACCGATGTCAAGGTGCTCGAGGCGCCGATGGAGCGGGTCACCGGGGATGTGAAGGCGCCGAGCGGTGTCACCGGAACCGGCTCATTGTTCGCGATCAATCACAACGCGGACAACGCGCTCATCACGCTGCGCTACAAGCTGAAGAACGCTGAGATCGAGATCGCGGAGGAGCCGTTCGAGTCGGGCGGAACGAAATTCAACCGCGGCACTTTCCTGATCAAGAACGTCTCGCAGGGGGACCTCGACAAGATTGCCAATGAAGTCGGCCTGAAGGCGCACGCGCTCCCGGCCGCCCCTTCGGTGAAGACGCATCCTGCGCGCGCCGCGCGCGTTGCGTTGCTGCATACCTGGCAGAGCACGCAGACCGAGGGCTGGTGGCGCCAGGCGTTCGATGTTTACGGGATCCCGTACGAGTACATCGATCCGCAGACCGTCAAGCAGACGAGCAACCTGCGCGAGAAGTACGACGTGATCATCTTCGGCCCGGGCGGCGGACAGAGCGCCGTCGAAGGAGTGCCGATGTGGCATACGCCGATTCCCTATCAGAACACGCCGGAGACGCCGAACCTGGCCACGTGGGCGCAGACACCCGACACGCGCGTCGGGATGGGCTTCGAGGGCTTGATCAATCTGCGCAAGTTCATCAACGACGGCGGCGTGTTCGTCGGCGCCGACACCAGCGCGCAGTTCGCGATCCAGAACAGCTTCACATACGGCGTGAACACGTTGACGCCAGGCTCGAACACGCGCGTCGTCGGCTCGCTGCTGCGAACCAAGCTGGTGGACGACGCGAGTCCGATCGTCTATGGCGTGCCCGACAACCTGGCGATGTACAGCGACAGCGGCGATGCGTTTACCGTCAGTTCGACGGCCGGCGGCGGTGGACGCGGTGCTGGCGGAGGAGGCGGCGGCGCGCCGGGCGGGGGGCGCGGCGGTGGTCCTGGCGGCAACCGGCCAACGGGGCGCGGCACGCCCGACGATCCCGACGTGGTGCAGGGCATGCCGGCGCACCAGGGATCCAATCTGTCGCCGTTGCCGCCGCCGCAGCAGGTGCAGCCGTGGCAGTACGCGCTGCCGACGGAGGAAGCGCTCAAGCGCAATCCCGCGAACGTGATTCCGCCGCCGTATCGTCCGCGCGTCGCCGTCCGCTATGAGGCGCAGAATTCGCTGCTGGTGTCAGGTCTGCTC
>JBKPSE010000583.1:0-5288 GCA_046765855.1 Acidobacteriota bacterium
GAGTACGCGTGGGAAGGCTTGTTCGCGAACACGCCGGACGGCCTTCCTTACATCGGCAAGCACCGCCTGTATCCTCGCCACCTCTTCGCGCTCGGCTATGGCGGCAACGGGATGACGCTGGGATACTTTGCGGCGGAAGCACTCGTCCGCATCGCCAGCGGCGACACATCAACCGACGACGAGTTCTTCTCGTTTGCGCGCCGCGCGCGCTACCGGAACAGGCGGCGCAAATCCCGATGACGGTGTATCGGCGCGCACACGCCGCTATCTGGCCGCGTGCCGCTCACGGATGAAGCAGTCGACGTGCCCTTCGAGAACCGAAAGCGGCATCGCACCGGCGCGCAGGACGTAGGCGTGAAAGGCCGGCAGATCGAACTTCTCACCCAACGCCCGCCTGGCGCGTTCTCTGAGCTCGTAAAACTTCCGCGCGCCGAGCTTATAGGCAAGCGCCTGTCCGTGATAGTCCGCAGAGTAGCGAAGCGTTTCCGTGTCGATCTGCAGATCGGACTCGAACGTGTGATCGCGCATATAGGCGATCGCCTTCTCACGCGGCCAGCCAAGCGCGTTCATTCCGGTGTCGACCACGAGGCGGGTCGACAGAAATAGATCCATCGCCAGCCGTCCCGCGCGCTGGTACGGATCCGTATACATTCCCATTTCGCCCGCCAGATCCGACGCGTATTCGGCCCAGCCTTCGGTAAAGGCGGTAAAGCCGGCATTGCGGCGGTACGGATTCAGCGCGTCGTTCTCGCGCTGCAGCGCGATCTGAAAATGGTGGCCGGGCACGAGCTCGTGATAGATCGTGGCCTCCGCCATGAGAACCGAGCGCTCCTCCGGCTGATGGCCGTTGAACATGTAGATCCCCGCGGGCTGGCCGGCGGCCGGCTGCTGGTAATAGCCGTAGGTCATCGACTGCTCGAGAGCGGGATCGAGCCGGCGGACGCCGTACGGCGCTTTCGGCTGCACCGGAAAGAACTCGCGCACCTGCGGCTCGATGCGGCGGATTGCCGCCATCATGCGCTCGCCGATGTCGGCAGCGGACGAGGCCCGGAAGCGCCGATCGTTGCGCAGAAATGCGCGGAACTCGGCGAACGTGCCGCCGAACTTCGCATCGCGCCTGACCTGTTCCAGCTCTGCCTCGAGCCGCGCAACTTCGCTGACGCCGATCTGATGAATCTCTTCCGGGGTGAGCGCCAGCGAGGTGTTGCGGCGGATCAGAAACTCGTAATAGGCGCGCCCTCCCGGGTACTGGACGAGGCCAACCGACGCCGGCGCCTCGGCGCGATACGGTCCGTCGATGTACGACGCCAGGCGCTCGACCGCCGGCGCGACTACGTCGGCAAGCGCGGCATCGACCTGTTGGGTGAAGCGCGTGCGCACCTCGGGTGCGAGCGCATCAAGCGCCGCCGCTCGCGGCCGAAGCGGACTCGTCGACGCCGCACCGCCGAAACCGCGGATGTAGGGCACCGCAAGTCGCAGCTCCGGCGCCGGGACGACGATCCCGCGCTGCACCTGACTGCGCAGCCTCGCTTCGTACGACGCGAAGATCACCGGGACGCGATGCAGCGTATCGAGATACGCCTGCCGCTCCACGTCTGTGGCGATCGACATCGCGGGAATTGTCCCGATGGCGCCGCGCAGCGGCGAGGCGTACGGCGTAATCGGGATTTCGAACCAGAAGAACCTCGCGGCATCCCGCTGGATGGCGGCGTCGTTCTCGAGCATCGCGTAAGTGATCCACTCGTCGTGAGTGAGACGATCGGACGGCACTTCGTGCAGCCGGTTCAGGAACGCGTTGGCCCACGCTGAATCGGCGTTCGCCTGTTCGATCGTCGGCAGCACGCCGAACGAGCGCACCGTGGGGCGTCGCGTCGTGAACTCGGAAAGCAGCGCATTGAGCTGCGCGCTGGCCCTCGCTGAGGCTGGCGGCGCCTGAACGGCGAGAATCGCGCTGCCGCTCAGCACCGCGATCAACGCAACGGCGGCAGCGGTTCGGCGGATCACGACCATTTCTCCTCCCAACCGCCAGGCGGACGCGCCGCAAGGCGCGCCAACCCGAACTGCGGATCCGGCGTCGACGTGCCGAGGACACAAGAAGCGAGCATCTCCCCCACCGCCGGTCCCATCTTGAAGCCGTGTCCCGATCCACCGCCGGCGATCCACACGTTCTGCGCCCGCGGGTGGCGATCGATGATGAAGTGGGAGTCCGGCGACGCCTCGTATTGGCAGACTTCAGAGCCGAGCAGCGGCGCATCCGCGAGCGCAGGAAAGCGCTGCGCGAGAAACGCGCGCGCCGCGGCGATGCCTGCCGGCGTCGCATCGCGCGTACCGGAAGATGGATCGAAGACGGGTCCGGGCGTATCGTCGGCGACCTTGAAGCCGCGATTCGCGTTGCCGGGAATGCCGTAGAGCAAACGCTCGCGATAATCCACCCACACCGGCATCAAAGGATCGTTGAACCGCGCATCCCCAGCCGGCGTGCCGAAATAGTAGACCTCCTGGCGCGTCGGCGTGACGCGAGCACCGACGACGTCCGGGAACACGCGCCCGAGCCAGGGGCCGCAGGCGAACACGAACTGATCCGCCTCGATCGAGCTGCCTTGTTCTGTTCCCACTCTCCGGAGCCCATCGGAGTCGATCGTGACCGGGACTTTTACGGCCGCCTGGCGGTATTCCCCTCCTTCCGCGATCAACCGTTCGACGACGTGCTCGCAGGCCCGCCGTGCGAACAGATATCCGGCCGCGGGCTCCCACAGGATGGATTTGATCGATGCGTCGAACGCGATCTGCGGAAATCGATGCGCGGCTTCCGTGGGCGTCAGCTGTTCGATCCGCATGTTGGCCGCGCGCAGCGCCGCCGCCGAGGCGCGGCCGAACGCATCGTCGGCGCCGAACATCCACAGCGCACCTGTCGATCGGAAGAAGCCGCGCTGCCACCGCGCGTCGTGGGCGCGCCACAGCTCCATGGCGCGAATGGCCATCGTCGTATAGATCGCGCGCGACCCGTAGGTCGCGCGGATCACGCGGGTCTCGCCGCCGGAGCTCGCGCGCGCGTTTCCCGGTCCCCAGGCGTCGACGAGTGTGACGCGCGCGCCGCGCCGCCGGAGCTCGAGCGCCGTCCAGCCGCCGAACGCGCCGGCGCCGATGACGACGACGCGCGGAGCGGGACGCTGTCCCGATCCGCGCGCAGCCACTGGAATCATCAGTCCAGCCTTGAGGAGTTCACGCCGCGTTACCGCCATGGCCCACGGCTCACCTGAATGAACGGGCGCGGATTACACGACGTGGAAGGTCCGGCTTTCGCCCGCGCCCTTAGAAGTAGAACTTCACGCCCAACTGCAGCTGCCGCGCCGGGAACGCAGACCCGATCGTGCCGAACGTCGTCTGCGAACGGTTGCCGTTCGGCGTCTGCAGGTTCGTCCGGTTGAACAGATTGAACGCCTCGAGACGCGCCTCGATGCGGCGCTGATCGACACCCAGCCCGAACGACTTGTGCAGGCCGAGATCCAGCTGATGGAACGATGGGCCGCGCGCCGCGTTTCTCGGCGCGTTGCCGAACGGCTGCGTCACATCTGTCGGAATCGTCACCGCGGCGGAATTCAGGTAGTTGTTCACCCCGCCGTTCTCGGTCGCCGGGTCTCCACTCAGGTTCGGCCGGTACGTCGGCAGGTTGCTCACCACGAGGGCCGACCCCGGCGAGTACGAGAGGTTCACCGGCATGCCGCTGGTCGACGTGTTGATCGCCACGATGCGCCAGCCGCCGAGCACGCCTTCCATGACCGGGCTCATGCCAGACGCGAACTTCCGTCCCTTGCCGAACGGCAACTCGTAGACGATGCTCGTGGTGTTGTTCAGCGGCTGGTCGTAGCCCGAACGGCCGAACTCCGACGCCAAGTCGCGGTAGTTGACGCGGCTGTTGTCGTTGTTCTGCACTTCGAGGTGGCCGGACGCGTTGTCCCGCGCGCGCGACCAGGTGAACGAGTTCAGCACGTAGAGCCCGTGCGTATAGCGGCGCTCTACTTTCAGCTGCAGCGCCCGGTAATCTCCCTTGCCACCTGCGAACGCCGCCTGAATTTCCTGGAAGCCCTGAATCGGACGGCGCGCCTGCAAGGGCGTGTTCTCCCCCGCGTTGTTCGGCCGCGCCTGGTTGAAATCGCCGAGGATCAGAATGTCGCGGCTGCGATTGCCGATGTAGGCGACGTCGACGAGCAGGTTGCGCAGCAGCTCGCGCTGCACCGTCACGTGCCAGCTGGCGACGTTGCCGGTCGGAGTGTCCTTCGGAATGTAATTGACACGCACGTTCAGCGGATTGAAATTCGCCGGCGTCGTGTATCCCTCCGGATATCCCTGCTGCGTCGTTCTGAAGCAGGTCGTCGGGTTCTGGTTGCCGACGCACAATCCCTGCGACGGCAGCTGCGACGAAATATTCAGACCGACGACGTGGGGGCCGTTGAACGACAGCAGGTTCTCGCCGCCCATGCGGTTGAAGTGAATGTAGCTCAGACCGTAGCCGGCCCGGACGACGGTCTTGTCGGTGACCGCCCACGAGGCACCGAGCCGCGGCGCCCAATTGTTGCGATCGGGATTGACGAGGGCGCGGTTGTAGATCGATCCGTCGCTCGCCTTGATCAGCGTGTTCGTGGCCGGATCGAAGTTGGTCAGGAAGTTGTCCTTCTCGTACTGCGGGGTGGCGTATTCGTAGCGCACCCCGAGGTTCAGCGTCACCGTCGGACTCACTTTCAGGTCGTCCTGCAGATACGTGAAGTGCATCCGCTGGCGCAGGTTGGCGATGAACGGCGAAATGATCGAGTAGGCGCTGCGCGCGCCGAACATGAAGTCGGCGAGGTTGTAAGTGGCCGGATCGGCGGCGGCGCCGGTCGGCCGGCTGAACTGCCCGCCGTAAGTGTCGCGGCCGTATTTGGGGTTGAAGTCGTCGATCTGCGTATTGATCGCCTGGTATTCGTAGCCCGCCTTGAGGCTCTGGCGTCCCATGACCCAGGAATAGTTGATGCGCGGATTGAAGACGGTCGGATCCTGGAACTGCGGATTGCTGTTCTGGCGACCCCATGTGGTCCAGCCGGTGACGCCCTGTTCCGTGAGGCCGCCTGCGAACCGCGGATCGGTGGGAAGTCCGGTGATGCCGAACAGATCGAGCATCGTCGGCCCGCCGACGCCCGGCGGCTCCTTCCCGGCCTTGGTGCGCGACCAGCCGAGGCGGAACTCGAACAACGACGTCGAGGTCAGTGTGTAGGTGAGGCCGCCGGCGAGCGCATCGTTGTTCACGTGCA
>JBKPSE010000584.1:0-5574 GCA_046765855.1 Acidobacteriota bacterium
GTTCGAGATCCTGACGCTGGCGCAGACGCAGAAGCTGTCGAAGCAGCTCGGCGTTTTCCTCTATGGGCGCGAGTATTGGGAGGAGATCATCGATCTGAAGCCGATGGGCGAATGGGGGGCGATCAGCCCATCCGATCTCGATCTGCTCAAGTGGGTCGACTCACCCGACGAGGCGTGGGAGCAGCTGCGCGCGCACTTGATGTCGTACCACCTCGTGCCGGAAACGGCACAGGAGGATCGCGCGCCGGGCATTGCCAAGACACGAGGATAAACGATGCAACCAGAGGAACGGGAGCAATTGATTGCTCAGTACAAAGACGGCTATCGCGTCGTGGCGGAAGCGCTGGTCAAGATTACGCCCGAAGAACTCGACGCGCGCCCTGCCGCCGGCAAGTGGACCGCGCGCGAGATCGTGCATCACCTTGCCGACAGCGAGATGACCGCGGCCATACGGTTCCGTCTGCTCATCGCGGAAGATCGTCCCGCGATCAAGGGCTACGACCAGGACCGCTTTGCCGATCGGCTGCATTACGAGCGGCCGCACGAGGCGTCGCTCGAGGTCTTTCGGGCAACGCGGGCCTCGACCGCGGAGCTGATGGGATGCCTCACTGAGTCGGACTGGCTGCGCGAAGGCACGCATTCGGAGCTCGGACGGTTCGGCCTCGACACCTGGCTGCGCGTGTACGGCCCCCATGCGCACCGGCACGCGGATCAGATCAGAGTGGCGCGCAGCTCGAAGAAGTAGACCTTCAATACAGCAGGAATCTCTCGCGCAGAGTCCTGAACGCGTCCTCGTCGCGACGCCAGTGCTTCATGATCGAGGCCGGCGCCTCCCCCGCGTCGATCCCTCGGCGCAGCGCGTCGGAACCGTAGAGGATGTCGATCGGCGGTTTGATGTGCTCGTACTCGTACGGCGGGTCGCGCCAGAGTGCGTGCCCCGGCCCTTCGCGCTTGAATTCGTCGAGCATCTCCACCGCCACGCGCATCGGCGGCAGCGTTCGCCGATCGGTCACGTGGATTTGACAGCCGCCGCACAGCACTTTCGCGTGTTTGTGGAACGTTGGTTCGAAGAACGCTGCGCGGAAATAGACGCCGGGGATCCCGCGCGCGTTCATCGCATCGGCGAACTGCTCGCCGTCGATCCACGGCGCGCCAATCAACTCGAACGGCCGCGTCGTGCCCCGTCCTTCCGACAGCAGCGTGCCTTCGAACAGCACTGCGCCCGGATACACGATGGCGGTGTCGAGGGTGGGGATGTTTGGCGACGGCAGCACCCAGGGCAGGGCGGTGTCGTCCCAGAACATCGAACGCCGCCAGCCTTCCATCGGCACGACCTCGAGGCGCGCGTTGATGCCGAAGTGTTCGTTGAACAATCGCGCGGCCTCTCCGATCGTCAGACCGTGGCGCATCGGGATTGCGAACTGCCCCACGAATGACTGGTACTCGGGGTCGAGCGTGAGCCCCTCGATGGTCTCGCCATTGATCGGATTGGGCCGATCGCAGACCACCACCGGAATATCGTGCCTGCGTGCGGCGCGCAGGCAATTGGCCATCGTGTAGATATAGGTATAGATCCGCGTGCCGACGTCCTGAAGATCGATGACCAGCACGTCGACATCCGCCAGCATCTCCGCGGTCGGCTCGCGCGTTTCACTGTAGAGCGAGTGGACCGGCACGCGCCGCTTGGCGTCGCGCGCGTGCGGCGATTCGATCATGTTCTCCTGCAGGTCGGAGCGGAATCCATGCTGCGGTCCGAAGAGCGCCGACAGTGTCCAGTCGTCCGACATCAGCCGATCGGAGGCGTGGACGATGCGGCTGTCGATCGAGGCGGGATTGCAGACGAGGCCGACACGCTGCCCGAGAATCAACCTGCGATCCGGGCCGTCGAGCAGCCGTTCGAGGCCGAGCCGGACGGACATCAGCGGATTATAGCTGCCGCGTCCGGGACTGCCGCACCAGGTAGCGCGCGATTGCCGCACCGCACAACGCCTCGCCGTACGAATTGCAGCGGAATCGCTGCCCGTCCGCGCTGTCGGTGCGGGTGACGAACAGAATGTCGCGCCCGGTCTGGACGATGTCGCGCACGCCGTGCCACGGCAGCGACGGTACGCGACTGCCGCCGGCGAAGACGGCGCGCGCTGAGGTGAAAAGCAGGCGCCCCGTCGGCTGCGCCGGATCGTCCGGCATCGACGCCGGCGAGCTGAAATGGCAGGGGTCCTTGCCGACGACGCGGTGCGTAGTCTCGACGAGCGGCGGATTTCCGGCGCCGAGATCGCGCTCGAGCGCGATCACCTCTCGCAATGCGTCGAGCATCTCCTGTTCGATCTCGACGTCATCGGCCAGCGGCGGCTGCTGCTGCAGCGCCCGCTCGAGGTCGGCGGCTGCCGTTTCATCGAGCGCGGCAACCGCAGCCGCCCATTTCTCGCGCCACGCTTTCACCCCCGCGTCCGTTCGCCTGCGTAATAGCGATCCGAAGAGACCCATGCCCCGCCGATCTGTCGGTTTTTCCGACTGCGCTCCGCTTGTTCAGTCAAGTGCCGCGACGACGATCCGACTGCCGCTGCAGAGAGCGCGATTGGCGCTCCCATTGCAGGACTGCCGGCACACCCACGGGGTTTTTCCCCTTTGTGGATAGAATGCCGGAAAGATTGCCCGTGACCATTGCCGTGCTCAACAGCAAGGGCGGCGTCGGCAAGTCTACGATCGCCGTGAATCTCAGCGCCGCGCTCGCGTCGCCGAGGCGGCGCGTGTTGCTCGTCGATCTCGACAGCCAGGCGTCCAGCTCGTTGTGGCTCGGCGTGCCGCGTCGCCACCTGCGGCCATCCGCGGCGTCGTGCCTGCTGGAAAAATATCCTATTCAGAAGGCGGTGCGCCACACCAGCACTCCGCAACTCGATTTGCTGCCCGGGTCGCTGGAACTTGCCAACGCCGATGTCGCGTTGTGCAGCGTGCGCGGCCGCGAGCTGGCGCTGCAGCGCGCGCTCGAGCGCATCGCCGACGACTACGAGATGGTCGTGCTCGATTGTCCGCCTGGATTCTCGCTGCTGACGGTCAACGCGCTGGTCGCCGCGGTGGGCATCATCGTCCCGCTGACGCCGGATCCGATGGCGCTCGACGCGCTGGAAAACCTGCTTGGGTCGATCGAGCGCGTGCGCGCGCGCATGCGGACCGAGGCGCGGCTGCTCGGCCTCTTGTTGAACCTCGTCGATCCGCAGCGCAAGCAGACGGCGGAATTCACCGATCGCTTGCGCTCGGAATTCCGCGACCGCGTGTTCCACACTGAGATCCGCTGGCTGTCCTCGCTCGCCGAAGCGCCGGCCCTGCGCCAGACGATCTTCGAGAAGGCGCCGAAGTCACCAGCCGCGGATGCCTTCCGCCGTCTGACCGGCGAAGTTCTCCACCGCCTTCCCTCCGTGCGGCAGTAATTCCCGATTCGCCATTAGGGATAGAAAAAATACGCGATTCCGCGCGGGCGGCAAGGTTGAGCTTGAATAACTCCCGGTATTCGTGTTGAATACGGGCCGACCCAGCCAGTCCGCCGAACGGGAAATAAGGACGTCAAAAACGTTGGGACCTCGGGGAGTGCCATGGTGCGTGCTCGTCAGCGGAAGGCCGGGAAGACCAGTGCCGATATCTTCAGCCCCACCAAACCGGGAGGCCGCCCGCAGCAAGGCCGCCGTCCGGGGCGCCCGCCGATCCACGACGAAGCCTGGACCAAAGTCACGGTCGTTCTCTTCAACCGCCAGATCGTGTTTCTCGATCGGCTTGCCGCCAACATCCGGGCGCAGAGCGGCGCCGCCATCAGCCGCGCTCAGCTCATTCGCGCGCTGCTCGATGCGGTGACCGACGCCGACATCGATCTGACATCATCGATGTCGGAGGCGGACCTCAAGGCGACGCTGCTGACGCGCCTGGGCCGATATCGGCTTGCTGGAGACTCCTAGCCCTCGACTCGAATGCATCATTCTCGTCGGCGTGCCCGGGGCGGGAAAGTCGACGTACTACCGCGCCCGCTACTCTCACTACGTTCACGTCAGCAAAGACGCGTTCCCACCGCACGCGCGCGATAAACAGGCGCGGCAGGATGCAGCCATCCGGGCCGCCCTCGCCAGCGGCCGCTCCGTCGTCGTCGACAACACGAACGTGACGGTCGCGGATCGAGCCCGAATCATTGCCATCGCGCGCGAATTCGGCGCGCGGGTGGTCGGTGTCTATTTCGAGGTGTCCACGCGCGACGCGGTCGCGCGCAATGAAGGGCGCGAGGGGCGCGCCAAGGTGCCGAAGGTCGCAATCTTCACCGCGGCCAAACGGCTGGTCGCGCCTGCGCTCGACGAAGGGTTCGACCAGCTCGAGGTGATCGGCGGCGAATAGCCGCTAGCCCTTTTCCTGCGAGCCGGCACGCCGTCGGGCCCGAGCCGCCGGGCTGGGAAACTCGACGATCTTCGCCTGACGCTTGGGGCGTGCGACCAGCCAGGTGCGCGTGCAGGCCTCGCACTCGTATTCGTGCAGGTCGTGGACGGGCAGCCGGGCGCGGATGCGGTTGGACTGGCAGAAGGGGCAAGAGGTGAGTCCAGGCATGAGCAGCTCCCGGCGGTGACATCCAAGTCTTTTTCGCCGCGTCGGGAAGTGCAAGCTCAACCTTTTCCAAAAGCTCATCCGTGCGTCGCTGCGGTGGGCCGACTTCTCACGCGCAACGCGAGCGCTCCGCCGTACGCGAGCTAACGCCTGAGGACGGAGAGGATGTTCGAAAAATCGTCGGTCCAGAGCGGCGTTGCCGGGGGGATGACCGGCGCCTGCCAGCGCGCGTCGCCGGCAAGCGCGCCGAGGTCGTCCGCGCTGCGAGCCATGACCATCCACTCGGAGGGAAACTTTCCCTGTGAGAACGATCCGGCCGTCGGCGGCTCGCCCTGCCATCGCGCAACCAGTCCTTCGGTCTCGGCCAGGCGGCCGAGCACCGGACTGAGCGAGAGATGCACGTTCGATATGTGCAGGGCGATGACGCCTCCTGGCGCGAGTCGTGCCAGGTAGAGCTGAAGCGCTTCGCGCGTCAGCAGGTGGACGGGAATTGCGTCCGAGCTGAAAGCATCGAGAATCAGCAGCCCGTATTGGCCGGGTTGCGCGCGCCCGAGCGACACTCGCGCATCGCCGATGGCCACCGTGCAGCGCGAGCCGCAGTCCTGCAGATAGGTGAAGAACCCGGGTTGGCGCGCGATCCGCTCCACTGCCGGATCGATCTCGTAGAACGTCCAGTGCTGCGACGGTCCCGCGTAGCTCGCCAGCGAGCCGACGCCCAGACCGACGACGGCGACGCGCGGCGTGGCCGTAGCGATCGGAACGGAGGCGAACACCTGTCCGATCGGTCCGCTGCGATGGAAGTAGCTGAGCGACTCGCCGCGTCGTCCGGGCAGCGTGCTCTGCATGCCATGAAGCGTGGGTCCGTGAAACATGAAGCGGTAATGCAGCGCGTCATCGACGCGAACGCGGTAGACGCCGAAGAACGTGCGCTCGGCATGGATGGCGCGGCCGAACGGACTCTTCACGATCGCGCCCGAAAGGAGCAGCGCGGCGATGCAG
>JBKPSE010000585.1:0-2198 GCA_046765855.1 Acidobacteriota bacterium
GCAAGCGGGTCCTTCATCGTCAGCGTCAGCACCGCCTGGCCGCGATCGGCTGCGATGCTCGTCTTCCCCGTCGCTTCATCGAAGTTCAGCACGTCGGAGGCCAGCGTCGACCCGAATGCACCGGTCAGACCCGGAGCCCCCTGCAGGCTGGCGACGACCAGGTAGCCGGGCGACTGGCCGGTCCGGATCATCTTGCTGCACGAGGTCGAAGCCAGCAGCACGACTCCCGCCAGAACGGCGAAGACGACGCGCGCGCCCCACACGGCTTTGCCGCGGCTTTGTGTTGTCTTCCGCTCCATGGTCACTAACCTCTCAAGATCCTCGGCGTGATGAAGATGAGCAGTTCGCGGCTCGAATCGGTCAGCGTATTGCGCTGGAAGAGCCACTTCAGGATCGGCACGCGGTGCAGCACCGGCGTGCGATCGTTGGTCACGTCCTCGCGGCTGGTGAAGATGCCGCCGATGACGGTGGTCGCGCCATCGTTGACCTGCACCGTGGTCAGCGCGCGCTGCGTATCGATCGGCGGGATGCCGTTGACCTGGCGGCTGAAGTCCGGTGTCGCGTTCTCGAGCGTGATGTTCATGATCACGGTGTTCGCCGTGGTGATCTGCGGCGTCACCTGCAGCTTGAGGGTCGCGTCCTTGAACGAGACCGCCACCGTGTTGTTGGCGACGGTCTGAATCGGAATCTGGACGCCTTGCGCGACTTCCGCCGTCTGGTTGTTCTGCGTGGTCAGACGCGGCGTGGACAGGATGCGCCCCTTGCCGGTGTTCTCGAGCGCGGTCAGGGCGACGTCGAGGTTGAACGCGCCGTTAATAGAGCCAAGCGCCAGCCCGATCGCGGACGAGGCGGCGGCGGCCGGGAAGTTCACCGCGGTTGCCGCGGTGTCGTTGCCGGTGCCGCGGGGATCGATGGGCCCTTGCGTACCGCCGACGCGGCCGCCGATGGAGCCGTTGTTCGGGAACGCGAGGCCGGTCGTGTTGCCGATCTGCGAGTTGGCGCGGCCGTTGAAGCCCCACTGGATGCCCAGCGCACGGGCGAAGTCGCGCGTCGTCTGCACGACCCGCGCTTCGACCTCCACCTGCGGCTGCGGCTTGTCGAGCGTACTGATGAGCGACTGCGCGGTCTGCAGCCGATCGGGCAGATCCATGAGGATCAGCGTGTTGGTGCGCGGGTCCATCTGGATCTGCCCGCGCGCCGACAGCGCCGACTTCAGGAGGAGCGGACCGAGCGCTTCCGCTTTCGCGTAGCTGAGTGGAAATGTCTGGACGCGCAGCTCGCCGGCGAGCGCCTTCGCCTCCACCAGCTTCTGCTGCTGCGCCTGCTCGTCGGCGAGCACGGTCAGGGGCGCGATGCGGATGATGTTGCCCTCGACGGTGTAGCCAAGCTTGTTGGAGCGCAGGATCTGATCGAGCGCCTGATCCCACGGCACGTCGTTGAGCAGCACGTTGACGCGGCCCTGCACCTGCGGGTCGATGATCATGTTCAGCCCGCTCTCGGCGGAGAACACGCGCAGCACCGCGCGCAGGTCGGCGTCCTCGAAATCGAAGTTGATCGGGTGTCCGGTGTACTGCTTCTGGCCTGTCCCCGGCACGTCACTGCTGAAGGTCTGCGGTGCGCCGGGCTGCGCCTGTTGCGGCGTCGCGGGCGGCGGCGCCTGTTGCGGCGCGGCCGCTTGAGTCTGCGTGCGTTTGGCGGATCGGCCCGCGGACGTTTCGGCCGCAGCGGAAGTCGAAGCGGCCGCGGCAGCGGAGGTGGGCGGCAGCACCCTGGGCTCGACCGCCTTCATCGCACCGCCGTTCAACGCGGTAATTGGATCGGGGGTGAACGGAGCCGCGTTCGCGAGCGCCTGCGCCAGCGACAGCGTATCCTCGTCCTTGTCGTCCGCGGCACTCGATCCGGTGGGCGGCGCCACCAGCACTGCGCCACCCGCCTTTGGCCCTTCGAAGACGACTGCGAGATCGCGACCGTCGGGTCCGCTGCGCTCGACGTGATAAGTCGCCGACGCGGAGATATCCATAATCACGCGCGTCACGAGCGGTTCCTGGCTATTGAGCGCGACGCGAACCTGCTTGACGAACGCACTGTCGACTCCAGTACGCGCGGCTGCAGCCGCCGCCACATTGGGGAAATCGAGCACGAGCCGGCGAGGCTGCTCGTCGGATTCGGTAAGCGACGACGGGGTCAGCCGTCCGTTA